>CALVVC010000027.1 GCA_944363755.1 uncultured Bacilli bacterium | reverse complement strand
ATTATTCTTAATGGTGAATCATATCACATCTTACTAAAATATTTAGATTTATATACTAAAGAAATTCAAAACCAAGTGATATATCAAAATTTTTTCGATGATTTAGATTATTATATTTTTAATTATAAAGAGTTAGAAAAAGAATATAATCATTCACAAAAAGTAATAGATAATTTAGAAAAAGAGTGTGAAAAGCTAGACCAAAATAATAATAACTTAATTGACTTTATCAAGCATATATTAGAAATGTTAAAAGACTTTTTTAGAAGAATTCTACTTTCTAAAAATGAAGTTGATAAAGATAAAACTATAAACATTTTAAAAGAATGTTATGAAAAAGATTTGTATAACTCCAATAATTTAATAGATATTTCTAAAGATACTGGTAAAGAAATAGAGGTAAATGAATTAAAAAAAGAAGAAATATTAGAAAAAGAATACGACTACTTTGATTAGCCGTATTCTTTGTTTATACTAAATTTTTGATAATTTAGAAACACACTTGCAAATTGACATAATCAATTGGCGTGTGAAGAAGGAGCAGTCCTTTTAATTATATAAATTTATCTTAATGCATTAAATTAATTTTAAATTATCTTAAATATATGTTATAATAATAACAAAAGGAGGAATTTTTAAAATATGACAAATCCAAAATTATATGTAGGGGCAAAAATTCATTGGTGTAATAGATTTATAACTTTAGATGAAGATATAAGAAAAGTAGATAGTAAAGATCCAAACGGTATTTTATATGAAGATGGAATGACTGATTTTAAATTTGTAGATGTAGTTGAATATGAGGAATTAGGAACTATTAAAAGAAAAGTAATTAATGAAGATGAAGAACAATTCTTTTTTGGCGAATTTATTTCATTAGAAGATTTAAAAGCTACTAATACTGATGGAAAATGGGATACTGCAATATATAATATTGAAGGTAGTCATGGAATTGGAATGGTAACAAGTCCGAATGGATTTTATTCTATTATGCCTCAAAATGGTATTATTATAAATAGCTTAACACAAACAAAAAAAAGATAAAGATAGAACAATAATCAAAAATATGATATACTATAGTTAATTAATGATTTATTACTAACTATTTCTTTTGCTTTAGAAGTTGTTGTACTTCTTCTCTTAGGGCACCAGATTGATATTTATTCGAACTAGTAATAGTTCGTTTTTTTAATGATTTTTAAATTGTGTGTCCGAAAAGTTGCCTCTAAAAATTTGAGGTTGACACTCTAATCATGATGAGAAAGTGTCATTTTTGTATATGAATTATTCAGTATTTTCTATCTTTTATACTCTTTTCCCTTTTCTTTAGATAATTCTATCTCCCTAATAGTTTTATCAAAAACTTCTTTAATCGCTCCTAGTGGTGCGCCTTTTAAAGATAAGGAAACAATTAAGTTTGACATATTATTTAAACCAGTTTCTATCTCTTTTACATTATCTCTTGTTCTATCATTCATAATATCATTAAAATCAATAAAATTCATTTCATCAGTGTATTCTACTCTATCACAAAAATAATAACTTCCTTGACCTGTTATAAGTCCTATTTTATAGTAAATTTCATTAACATTATCTTTTATTCCATAAACAATTTGATAGTCATCTATATCTGGATAAATATAATTTTTATATGCATATTTATCTATTCCTTCAAAGAGTAGTTTAAATTTATTAACATTATCTAAATCTTCTTTAGATATTTCTAAAGTATTATATAAATAATATTCAGTATAAAAACCATTATTATCTTTAGTAAATTTATTGAGCCAGTTCATATAATCATAATTAGATAATATAGTTTTTATCTTTCTTTTTCTTTCTTCTCTTTCCTTAGTCCATTTTTCTTTATTCTTATTAACAAACTCTTTTATTTCTTCTTCATTTATTATTACTCTTTCCATAATAGAAAACCTCCTTATAATAATCTAAATGGGCTTTATATATTTATAGACTTAACCTTTTAGATGGTAATTTTAGTCTACTTTGTAGTAAATATATTTGTCAATGTTTTTTCTATTATTAAAAAAGTTATTCATTATAATTATATACACTTTTACCAAAAATTACCCTTATAATTAGACAATTTTTTTGAATATTTTATATTAAGATAACAAAGACTAATAGTGGAAAGGAGGAGAAAATGAAAAAGTTTAGTAAGATTTTATTACTTTTTGTCTTAACTATTACTTTATGTACTACTTTAAATGTTAAGGCTGCAACTAGTAAGACTGTAAATAACCAAGCTGAACTAAAAGAAGCTTTAAATGATAGCAATGTTTCTACAATTATTCTAGGTAGTAATATTGAAACTACAGAGAAAATTAATATAATACGTGATGTTACTATTGATGGTAATAATAAAACTATCAAGTATGTTGGAACATTTGGATCAAGTAACAGTAGTGATAATACCGTTTGGGGAGGAATTTATGTATTACAAGTTTATAAGAGTAATGTTACTTTAAAAAATATTAAACTAACTGGTGGGAATGCAGGACTTCTTATAAATGGTGGACATGCAACTTTTGTAGGTAAAATAGATGTATCTGGTAATGGCTTTGGTGGTATTGAACTAGGTAAAGGTAGTGGAGTTACAGAAGCTCCTACTCTAACAATAACTGATAATGCTGAAATCATTAATACAACTGAAAGTGCTGATAAACCAACAATATGGGTACCTGCTGATACAGATGGAGCGGTTATAGAAATAGGTAATACAGAATTTGAACTAAATTCTGGAGAAGAACTAACTCTTGATGAAATTAATGAATTAGAAGAATCTATTGAAAACCCAGAGACAAGTGACTCATTATTATTAAATATATTTTTCTTATCAATCTTCATTATTTTATCAAGTTATGCATTTAATAAAATTCTAAATAAAGAATAAGATTTTTCTTATTCTTTTATTAACTTAGCATGAACTACTACTCTTTTACCAAAATTATCTTTACAAGTAGAAAGAGTTAATATTTTATCATTTGTATTAAGATTAACTTTAAAATTATAGATACTTCTTTTCATAATAATTTCTAAAAACTCTTTGAAATATTTATTACTACTAAAATAAGTCTTAATATAATAACTTTCTTTAGGTATTGTATATACACTGAATATTTTAAATATCATTATCTTTTTTTCAGTAGATATTTTTATATAGTGACTATCTTTACTATTAAGAATCTTTTTATCTAATAAATTATTTAAACTACCAAACATAGTATTATCGATTCTCCCATGTCCATAAATAATGTTATTAAAAGATAGATTATCTAAATTATTACGATAATCTAAGAAAATAGAACCAATCTCGCTTTTCTCTTTTGTATATGTATGATTTAGATAATAACTATTATCATTACTCTTAACAATAGGATAACTTACTTCAGTATTATCTACTTCAATAAAACCTACAATATCAGGATTTATTTCTAATAATTCATTAAATTTATATTTACTTATTTTATTTTTAAATTCTAGTTCTTTTTTATAACTATAATAATAATTACTTATATTATATATAAATATAATAATTAAAATACTACTAACTATAAATACTAAATACCAAATTTTCTTCAAAATATCACCTCATTTTTATTATTAGATAAATAATGACATATTATGTAAATAAAAGATTTTTTTTCTAAATAGCTTTAATAAAATATATTTTTAAGATATAATTTACTTATAATAATATTGGTAAGGAGGTATTATGAAGAAAAAGAAAATAATTGTTACAATAATAATTATTGTAGCGATAGGATTATTAGTAGCAGGAGGTATTTTACTATATCAAAACTATTCTAATAAGAATAGAATAATAACATCGTTTAACGATTTGAAAACATCTTTAACAAAAACATTTAAGCTTGATAGTATAGAAACTAATACAAGTATTAAACAAACAGTAACAGGCTCTACTAAAATTAATATTAATCCAATGTTTGGAAATAGTAGTGATGGAACTGATGTAATTATTGGCAACTTAAACAATACTACCTTTAATTATGAATATCGTCTTGATACTGAATCAAAGAGAATGTATATGGATGGTTCATTATTATTAAATTCTACTGAACTATTAGGACTTAACTTTTATCAAGCTGAAGATATTAGTTATGTATTCCTAAGAAATATCTTTGATAAGTATATTGTTATGGAAGATAGTGATATCTTTACATATCTAGAAGAAAGTAAAAAAGCTACTGATGATATTAATTATATTTATGATAAGATAATTGAAAGTCTTGGTAATAATATTACTAATGATGATATTAAGGTAACAAATGTTGATTTAAAGAAAAAAATAACTTTAGAACTTAATTCTAAAAGACTTAATGAGATTAGTAAAAATATTGTAAATGACTTAAAGAAAGATGATAAAGCTAAAAAAATACTTGGTAGTAGTTTAGATGAGTTAGATACATCTAGTAGTACAACTGATAATAATAATTCTTTATACTATAGTATTTATCTTGTAAGAAGTGAAATTGTAACTTATGAAGCAGGAGTTAAAGATAATAGTAAAGATTATAGTATAGAATTTAATGATGGAACTGAAAAAAGCTTTGTTATTAAAGAGGGAAATACTGAGAGTTTAAAAGCAATTATTGAAGAAAATAATGGTACTACTACTATTAATTTA
Source organism: uncultured Bacilli bacterium (assembly GCA_944363755.1). Classification (GTDB taxonomy): domain Bacteria; phylum Bacillota_I; class Bacilli_A; order RF39; family UBA660; genus Onthousia. The sequence continues at coordinate 6,964 of CALVVC010000027.1, read as the reverse complement.
AGTAGTAATAATACTAATATTGGTACTGTTACAATAAGTGATAATAATATTAGTTTTAATATAATTGATGAGGCATCTAACACTTCATTAAATGCTAATATAACTAGTATTACTGAAGGAAATGTTATAACAACTACCTTTAATATGGCTATATCTAATAGTGGTGTTAATATAGATTTATTAACATTAACTGATACTAAAACATTAACAGATGGTGTGGCCGACTTTTCTAATATTAATACTACTAATAATATTGATATAAATAGTTTAACAGAAACTGATATTACAACTATAGAAAATAATTTAATGACTATTTTATATAATTTCATGGGAATTACAATTTAAAAGGAAAGAAGCGAAAATGCTTCTTTTTTTGACTTTATAAAAATATGATTTAGTTTTTTTAATACCTTTATATTCTTTAAATAACCATTATGATAGTATTTTCTAGATGAAGACTATCATAAATTTCTTTATTTATAATTTTCAAAATTACCCCAAAAGTGGTGTTCACGACAGGAGTTGAACCTGCGACCTTTTCCTTCGGAGGGAAACGCTCTATCCAACTGAGCTACGTGAACATAAATAAATTATAACAAAGCTATTCTTATTTTACAATTATTAACAAGTCTAATTTGACAAACTAATAACAGTAGACATAAAATATTATTAAGAATAAGTTAGATGAAGGTAATAACTTATTTTAGTGCAGTTTGACTGTATATTGTAGAAGGAGTTTTTTATGTGTGGAATTGTAGGAGCAGTGTCTTGTGATAGAAATATATTACCTATTTTAATTACAGGATTAAAAAATCTTGAATATAGAGGTTATGATTCAGCAGGTATTGCATATCTTAAAAATAATAAAATAAATATTTTTAAAACTAGTGGTAAAGTAAGTAAACTAGAAAATAAACTTAATAAAAGTGATTATAGTAATATTGGTATCGCTCATACTAGATGGGCAACACATGGGAAAGCTAATAATGTTAATGCTCATCCCCATAGAGTTAATCATGTTACTATAGTTCATAATGGTATAATAGAAAATTATGAAGAAATTAAAGAAATGTTAAGAGAAGAAAACTACTCTTTTAAATCTAGTACTGATACAGAAGTAGCGTGTGCTTTATTAAATTATTATTTAGAGAAGTTTAATGATATAGATAAGACTATTAAAGCTTTTATAAGTAAAGTAATTGGTAGTTATGCTATTCTTATCTTTATTGATAATGACTTAGATAATCTATATGTAATAAAAAAAGAAAGCCCTTTAGTAATAGGAGTTAGTAACAATATTAATATTATTTCTAGTGATATTAGAGCAATATTAAAATATACTAATAAATATTATATTTTAGATGACTTTGAGTATGCTAAAGTTAGTTCAAATGAAGTTATAATTAAAAATAGTAATGGAGATGTTTTAAATAAAGAGTTACATACTATAAATATAAAAGATAATGATAATTCTAAAGGTCATTATAAACATTTTATGCTAAAAGAAATAATGGAACAGAAAGATACTATTTATAAAACTATAGAATCTTATATAAAAGATGGTATAACTTCTTTAAAAGCATTACCTGATTTAACTAAGTATAAAGATATCACTATTGTAGGTTGTGGTACAGCATATCATGCATGTTTAGTTGCAAAATATCTTTTTGAAGAAGTTACTAATATGCGTTGTAATGTTTATTTAGCAAGTGAATTTAGATATCAAAATAACTTCTTATCTAAAGATACTCTAACAATATTTATTTCTCAATCAGGAGAAACTGCAGATACTATTGCAGCTTTAAAACTTGTTAAAAGTAAGAATTACCCTACTCTTGGTATTGTTAATGTAGAAAACTCTACTATGTCTTATTTAGTAGATACTTGTCTATATACTAAAGCAGGATGTGAAATTGCTGTAGCATCTACTAAAGCTTATACTGCCCAAGTTGCACTTTTATCAGTATTAGTATTATCTCATGGACTAAGAAATAAGAGTATAAGCAAAGAAAAAGTATTAAAAGTAATAGATGAGTTTAATAATATAGAAAAATTAATTACTCCCCTTTTAAATAATAGAAAAATATGGAAGTCTATTGCAAAGAATATATATAAGGAAGAAGATATTTTCTATATAGGGAGAGGGCTTGACTATTATCTATCTATGGAAGGTGCTTTAAAATTAAAAGAGATATCTTATATTCATAGTGAAGCATATGCTGCAGGTGAATTAAAACATGGTACTATTTCATTAATTAAGAAAAATACTCCTGTTATTTCTAGTGCGACTAATCCTAATTTAAATCTTAAGACTATTAGTAATTTAAAAGAAGTACTAGCAAGAGGTGCTATTATATATTTATTATGTGATGATAATTATAAAGATGATAATTTTACTATTATAAATATACCTAAAGCAAGTTTATTTATTAAACCTATATTAGTTATTATTCCATATCAATTAATCGCTTATTATACTGCTAATTTAAAAGGTACTGATATAGATAAACCTAAAAACTTAGCAAAGTCTGTTACTGTTGAGTAATTTATGATATACTATTTTCTTGAAAAGAGTGATTAAAATGATATATTATACTAAAGATAAAAAAGAAGTTGTCATTTCTGATGATATTTTTTATAAAAATATAAATCATGGTAAATGTGGAACTATTTATAAACTTAATGATAATTTATGTCTTAAAAGATATGATAGAGGTATTTACTTTAATCATTGTCTTTTAAATACAAATATATATGAAGTTTTAAATAAGATTAAAAGTGATAATCTTGTAGATATAAAAATGGCATTATATAAAAATAAAGATGATCAATATATAAGTGATGCTTATTTACTTACTTATTATGAAGAAAAGTATGATGAGTTTTTAGAAATACCTAGTGATTATTTAATATATAACTTAGAAAATATCTTTAAATTAATTAAAGAAATTAGTGCATATAAAATTAGACTTTTTGACTTAAAAAGAGAGAATATTATTTTAACAGAAAATAATATAGTTTTAATTGATCCAGATAGATGGTATTATGACTTTACATCTAATACTAAAGAGATAGAAAAATTAAATATTAATAATATCATGGCTATGTTTAATGAAATTACAAAAGAAAGTCTACAAGAAAATTATTTTGATTTTCTTTTAGAGAATAACTTATATAATTATATTATTAGTGGTAAATTATTTCCTTTAACTAGTAATAAAGATAAAGCTATTAAGGTTTTATCTAAAAGATTAAATAATTATAAAAGACCTATAGATTATGTCTACAGTATGAAGAAGTAGTATTTTAATACTGCTTCTTTTATATCATTTGTGAAAAAATATTAAAAAAATATTGTCAAACTGAAAGAATTATGATAATATTAATACGTTAAAAGAAATGGCGAGATAGCTCAGTTGGCTAGAGCGCTCGGTTCATACCCGAAAGGTCGAGGGTTCGACTCCCCCTCTCGCTACCATTTATCAATCACTAGGTTTCACCTAGTTTTTTTATTAAAGGAATAGTTATTTATCTTTAACTATTCCTTTTTCATTACATATTAAATTATTACTATACTTTTTATACTCAATAAATTCCTCTTTAGTTTTAATAGTCCAAATAAATAGTTCTTTATTAGATATATTTTTTACTTTTAAAACTAATTCTTTTGGACTTGATATAAAACTAATATATTTTTGTTTAATTAAATATTTATAAGTAAATACATCATATAAACTCCTTTTAAAGCCATTATAATCATTAGTTAATAAAATACCCATTTTATATCTTTTTAAGCTTGTAAGAGCCATTTTTTTAAGTATTAAAGCATTAAAACTTTGTAATAATACTTTACCATTATAATCAAGTAATAATTTATTAAATTCCTTTAAAATATTACTATTAAAGTTTTCTTTAAGTTCTATTAGTAAAGTAACTCTATTATTTACTAATTTTAATACATCTTCTAATAAAGGTATCTTATCAGTAGTATTTAATAAATTAACTTTACTTAACTCATCATAAGTCATATCTTTAACTAATCTATTAATACCTGTTAATCTTTCAATATTAGAATCATGAAATACTATTATTTTATTATCTTTAGTAGTTCTAATATCAAGTTCTATATTAAGATTTTCTATTAAAGCTTTTTTAAAAGCATTAATAGTATTTTCAACTATTCTTTTATTATCAAATAAACCTCTATGAGCATATATATTCATCTAATCACTCTCTTCTATCTTTATACCTAATAATAGACTCAAATCTAAAGCTTGATTCATATTAACAATAACTCCTCTTAAATTATTTAAAGAAACTTTAATTCCTTTAATGTTACAAGTAGTTAAGTTTATTTTATTTAAAGATGTATTTAAAAACTCTACTTCTTGTAAATTACAATTATTAAACTCTATTTTTTTAAATTTAACTTCATCAAAATTAGAACTTTTTAAAGAACAGTTATTAAATTTAATGTTATTAAATTTAACTAATGTAAAATTCCCATAATCTAAGTTTGAATTATTAATAGTAGAATCTATTAAAGTACTACTACTAAAATCTATTCCTAGTAGATTACAATTATTAAAAGTTAAATCTTTTATTCCATTGTTACTTAAATTAGCATTACGAAAATCACAATAGTTAAATTTACATGACATAAAATCTATTCTTTCTAGATTACTATTACTAAAATCTATATTAGTAAAAGTACAATTTCTAAAACTTAGATAATATTTAGTATCAGGAAATTTATCATTTGAATAATCCTTATTATAAAATGTCTCATCATCTAAAATGTTATCAAACATATTCTACCCTTCTATTACTTTAATTTTAACTTTACCATCATCAATACTTTTATCTATATTATCTTTAGTATTATCTATTTCTTTAAGAGTATATTTAACAGTATCTTTAATATCATCTATTATCTTAAAGATTCTTTTAAACTCAGACTCTTTTAAATAAGCTTTATATTTTGTTTTTAAGTTACTTTCTATTTCCTCTATATTATCTAAGTTACTTAGTAAATTTTTTTCTATTTCTATTGTATTATCTTTATAAGACTCTAAACTATTTATATATTCATTACATAAATCTATATAGTTATTTTTATTTTGTGTAGATATTTCACTTAAGACTTTATAAGAAAGATATGTTGCAAGTAATGTTCCTATTACATTATGATTATTTTTAAAAGCAAGAAAACTACCTAGGACTAATAAAGCTTTAGTACCAAAACCTAATCTTTTAGATTCTTCTTTTTCTAAAGATACAAATGTCCTATCTAAGTTAATACTAGTAGTAGAACTTAAATTATCTAGAATTTTAAAAGTTGATTTAAGAGATTTAGCAGTCTTATCAAAGTCCTTAATCTCATCTTCTCTATCAGTTAAATCTTCTTTAATTTTATTAAATTCTAGTGTTTTATTTTTAATCTCTTCATCTAATAATTCTTCTCTAAATTTAGATTCTTTATATTCTTTATATAAAAGAAACAATTCATTTAAGTCATCTATGTCTTTTAATAAGGAGATAATATAGTCATATAAATCTTTATTTTCATTTTTTAAATCATTAAGTATTTCATTTAATTTCTTTAAATCTTTAGGATTAGTTATATAAGGTATTTCACTAATCATCTTATCATATTTAAGACTATTATCATCATTTTTATCTCTTATATCATTTAAATATGTCTCAATATCCATTTACATCCCTCTTTTACACATACTTTATTATACTATAAGAGTCTTTATTAAGATATATATTTTTGTAAATATTTTTTGACTAAGGGGTCTACTTATAATAAATTTAGGATGAGTTTTCTCTATTTCTTTAATAATATCTCTAACTAGATTAGTATAATCAAAACTCTCTATCAAACGAAATATTATCTTTTGGTATTTAGAAATAGATATAGCTTTCTTTTTAAGAAGATATTCATCTTTAGATTTATTATCTATCATTATATCATTAAAACCTGTATAATAGGCCCCTGGTATTATTAAGGAGATACTTATATCAAGTCCTTGATATAAAAGTTCTAGTCTTAATGTATTTGCAAGTTGATATAAATATAATTTACTTGATGTATAAGTAGATAGATATGGTAGTGGTAAGAATGATGCAAGAGATGAGGTTATAAAGACTTTACCATGTTTTTTATGATAATAGCAGTATCTTAGATACTTTTGTAACAATTTAAAGTTTCCTTTAATATTAACATCAATAACTTCATTAAATCTCTCATTAGATATTTCTAAAACACTACCTCCATTACCAATAGATGCCTGTAATATTAAACAGTCTATATTTAGATTATCTAAAAAGAAGTCTTTATCTTTAAGATTTAAAATAATAGGAAACATAATAATCTTTTCATCTTTAATTCTTGCTTCTAAAGCTTCTTTTTCATTTAAAGTCTTACATCCTGCATAAACAATATGACCACGTAAAGATAAAGTCTTTGCAAGAGTATAACCTATATTACTTCTAGCACCAGTTATTAAAATATTCATTTTAATCACCATTATTAATATAACCAAAAAGACTTCTATTATTTAGAAGTTTTACTTTTTTATTCCCAAAAAAGTGTCCATTTCCATTTTTTTGGAACTTTTATTGATAAATAGCAAATACAATCACTTTTAAATGTAGGTGATAATTTTAAAAAAATAGTTATAGTTTATGATCATTTCATTAAATGGCAAGATGATGATGGAATAATTTATATGAGTTTATATGACTTTTTACTAAATGAAAATAGTCTAAAAGAAGCATAATATAACCAAAAAGACTTCTATTATTTAGAAGTCTTTTTATAAATTATAAAGGATACACCTTTTTTCTCGTTTTTAACTTTTATATCATAGTTCATTAGTAATAAGGTTTTCTTGACTATTGAAAGGCCTAATCCAAATTCACCTTTAATACCTTTCCGGAACGGAGTAAAGATTCC
>CALVVC010000026.1 GCA_944363755.1 uncultured Bacilli bacterium | reverse complement strand
TAGTTCTTATAAACCATATGAAAATGTAGATATTGGAGAACGTAAACTTGGAGTACTTGTATCAGTTGAAAATGGTAACTCTACTGCCTATGCAATAGGTAACCTTGAAGATCGTGGTACTATGTTTATTGAACCTGGTACAGAAGTATATGAGGGTATGATAATAGGAGAGTGTAACCGTGATAATGATCTTGCTGTTAATGTAGTTAAAGGTAAACAACTTACTAATATGCGGGCTGCTGGAAGTGATCATACTGTTGTCTTAAAAAGACCTCGTCCTATTACTTTAGAATATGCTCTTGACTATATAAACTCAGATGAACTTGTAGAAGTTACTCCTAACTTTATTAGACTTAGAAAACGTATTTTAAATACAGAAGAACGAAAAAAAAGTGATGCTAAAAAAAATAAATAGGCTTTGTAGTCTATTTATTTTTCTATCTTTTCTAAAAATTCTTCTATTTTTTCATTAGATACCGCTCCATTTAGTTTGTGAGATGTTTCTTTTCCTTTTTCGAAATATAAAACTGTAGGAGTACCACTTACACTTGTTGTTAATTCATTAAATTCTTTTCTTTCTTCTTCGTTTAAATTATATAGATTAAGAGAATAAGCTTCTTTATCATTTGTCTTTAATACTGCTTTTAACCTAGGGGAGAATTCTTCACAATGCATACATCCAGTTTGAACTACTTCTAAGATAAAACTTTCTTCATTATTTATCATACTTTCTAATTTACTATAATCAATTTCAGTAATACTATTATCATTTCCACAACCTGTTAATATTATAGAAAACATTACTATTAATAAAAATTTTATTTTTTTCATAAGAAGCACTACCTTTCATTTAACATTATAGTACTGTTTTTTCTTAAAAACAAGTTAGTACTTTTCAAAAGATAAATTATAGTCTATACTTATAGTAGTAAAGTAAAGGGGTGTAGCTTATGATATTTAGAAGACCATATGCTCTTTTAATTCAATATTTTCAACGAATTCATATAATTTTAATATTAATCTGTGCTTATATATTTTATAAAATAATATCGCTTAGAACTTTTGTTGCGGATTTTTTAAATACTGAAAGTTATAATGATTATTATGAGCCAATAAGTAATTATATAAATCCTCTTCTTTTAATTTCTATAATTTTGGTAGTTATAATTAGTATAGTTTTAATTGTTTTATTAAGATATAAAAAGAAACCTTGGAAAATTTATTTATTACCTGTTATAGAATATATTTTTATGTTTGGTATTTTACTTTATGTTAGAAGTTATTTTGTAGGTTATACAGAACTTTCTACTATTACACCAATAATGGCAGGACGTGATTTATTAAATATTATTTATTTACCACAGTATGTTATCTTTATTATTTTTGGTATAAGAATATTAGGTATTGATCTTAAAAAGTTTGGTTTTAAGGAAGATGAAGAATATTTAGATATAAAAGAAGAAGACCGTGAAGAATTTGAAGTAAATATTGAATTTGATAAAGATAAAATAACAAGAAATTTTAGAAAATTTATAAGAAATGTTAAATATGTTTATTATGAACATAAGCTTATTTGTAATGCAATTATTATAATACTTTTTATATCTATTACAGGTTATACTTATTATTATTTTGGAGTTTTACATAGAACTTATAAAGAAGGAAATACTTTTTCTGCTAATTATTATGATATAACAGTTAATTCTAGTTATTTAACTAATAAAGATAGTCATGGAGATATAATTAATAAAAGTAAAGATTACCTTGTTATTAATGTTACTGTTAAGAATAATGCTTCAAAAAGAGGGATTAATTTAGATAGATTTAGAGTAATGAATAAAAGTGAAGAGTTTCATTATGTAACTAGAGAATATGATAACTTTATTGATTTAGGTAAACCATATAATAATAAAGACTTAGATACTTTTGATTCTACAACTTTTATTTTAGTATATAAAGTTCCTAAAGATATAGATTCTAATAAGTTTGTTTTGTATTATCCTGATGTTTCTAATAAAGTTCTATTAAAAAAGATAAAACTTAATATTAAAGATGTTAGTGAAATAGAAACTGTAAAGGAAACTAAATTAAATGAGAAAATGGTTTTTCCTACTGGGGATAATATAACTATAACTAATGTAAATTTAACTAATTCTACTACTTATGGTGCTTATAGTTGTGATAGTAATAGTTGTGGACCTAGAGATTTGCCTCTTTTAGTTTCTAGTGGAAAAATATTAGAAATTAGTTTTGCAAGTAATAGTTTTACTGGAGAAAGTTTTGTTGACTTTTCTAGTATATATGCTACAATAAGATATAAGAGAAATAATGGTAAAGATAAAGAAATTTTAACTGATAGTTTAGTCTCTAGAGACTATTTTGGTAATTATGCATATTTTAAAATCCCTGATGATATAGATTCCTCTAATAAAATAAGTTTAGAATTTACTTTTAGGAATAAAAGATATATATATAAATTAATATAGAAAGGGTGTTATTAGTGAATAAAAAGAAGATTATAAGAATAGTTATAGCGGTAGTAGTTTTACTTTTATTATTAGTAATTTTATATTTTGCTTTTTATTATCCTAATAAAGTATTTAAAGATAATGAAAAGAAATTTATTGCAGCAGGGGAACGATATTATCAAATTAATAAGAACTATTTACCTAGTCAAGAAGGGAGAGTTTTATCGGTTAATCTTGGTACATTGATAAAAGAAGATTATCTTGACGATTTATATATTCCTTATTCAAAAAAAGTATGTGATTTGAATGAATCTACAGTGAAAGCTGTTAAAAAGGATGGAGAGTTTCAATTTTATACTTATTTAAAATGTGGTAGTTATGAATCTTCTACAGATCATGAAGGACCTGTTATTACTCTTTCTGGAGATACTACTATTAAATTAAATAAAGGTGATAAATATAATGAGCCTGGTGTTAAAAGTGTTATTGATGATACTGATGGGAATATTGATGTTAGTAAAGTTACAATTAAAGGAGAAGTTAATACTGATGTAGTTGGTACTTATGAAGTTACTTATACTATTAGTGATAGTTTAAATAATAAAAGTGAAGTTAAAAGAAAAGTTGTTGTTGAAGAGTCATTTAGTAATGTAGTTAAAGAAGCGACAAAAGATACTAATGGTTATTATAGGGGTGAAAATGTAAATAATTATGTAATGTTTAATAATATGTTATTTAGAATAGTTAAAGTGAATAGTGATGGAAGTGTTGTTATTGTTAGTAATGATGCTCTTGCTAATGTTGACTATACAAATAATGGTAGATTTGTGGATAGTTCTTTAGATAAGTGGTTGAATGATTATTTCTATAATTTATTAGAGCCTCGTTATCAAAAATTAATTAAATCTAGTAATTGGTGTGATGATGTAATTTCTTCAGATAATATATCTACTAAAGAATGTACAAGAAAAACTTCTAAAAGAAAAGTTGGTATTTTATCAATACAAGATTATAATTTAAGTTATGATGGTGTTTCTAGTTATCTTGATAAGACTAACCTTAGTTGGTATTCTAATTTAGCAAGTGATGATACAGCTTGGGCTATTACTAATGTATCTATTTACCCAGGTAGTTTAGTAGCATCAGATAAAACTAATTTATTAAATGTTGTTCCTGCTGTTACTTTGAAAGAGGGTATAACATTATTAGAAGGAGACGGTACTTATACTAATCCTTATATGGTGCTTGAATCTAATAAAGGAAGAAGAAGTAGTAGTCTTAATGAAAGAGAAATAGGTGAATATGTAACATATTCTGGTTATACATTCAGAATTAGTAATATTTTAGAAGATGGTACGACAGAAGTTATTATGAATTCTGTACTTAAAAGTGATAATCAACAAGTTAATATAAGTTATACTAATAAACAAAAGGCAAAAGTTTATAATCCTAATCAAGAAGGAAATATTGGCTATAAAATTAAAAATAATATGACAAGATATATAGATACAAAATTATTTGTTAGTAAAAAGATAAGTGTTCCTATATATGAGGGAAGAATTACTTATCAAGGTAAACATGATACAAAGAAATATAAACTTTTGATTTCTATTCCATCTACTTTTGATATATTTAGTGCTAGAGTTTTAGATTCTAATGATTCAGGCTATTGGTTAATTGATTCATCAAGAAGTGCTAATACTAAAGCGGCTGTTAGGTCTAGTGGTACACTTACTTATTCAGAAACTTCTGCTTCTGATAGTTTAACAGCTGGTGTAAAAGTTAAAGCATATTTTGATAAAGATGTTATAATAGAAGGAGGAAGTGGTACTATAAGTGAACCTTATACGTTGATTGATTAATAAAAAGGAGTAGATTATGAAAGTAAATAAGAAATTTTTAATTATTTTAGGTGTTATTGGTATCTTTGTAATTGCTTGTATCTTACTTATTTGCCTAAATATAGGTAAAACAAGTGATTTTACAATTATTGATGAAAGTGCTAAAATAAAAGAAGCAAGTAGTTATGGAGATGATGTAACTGGCTGGCTTAGAGTTGAAGGAACTAATATAGATATGGCTTTAGTTGCAAGAAATAATGAGATGGATATTTCTAATAGAGATTATGAATATGCTTGGACTAATTCATTTCCTGATTTGAATAGTAATCATTTTACTTATATATCACATAATGTTAGAAATGTTTCTAGTAATCCGGTTATAGGTGATGATAGTATGACTTATTTTGAACAACTAATGTCATTTATCTATCCTAAGTTCATAAAAGAAAATCAGTTTATAGAGTTTACTGGTCCTGATGGAGAAACATCTATTTATAAAATATTTGGAGTAACTTTAATAGATGAAACTCAAGAGTCTTCTTATTATGATACTTTTAGTGATAAAGAGTTGAATGAATATATTAAGAAGGTTAAAGATGAGAGCATGTATGATATAGATATTGATGTTGATTCTAATGATTTGTTGTTAACTTTATATACGTGTACAAGATTTTATGGTTTTGGTGATACTTATTCATTTAGAGTAGATGCTAGAGAATTACGGGAGGGTGAAAATATGAAGTATTCTAAGGTTGAAGTGAATGATAATTACAAAGTAATTGAAGAGAAAATGAAAGAAGGTGAAAAAGATGAAGAAGTCTAGTTTATTAATGATTCCATTAATGGGAATTGCAGCTTTTCTTGGTGTTATGGTATCTAATATGGATATGACAGAAGCTGCTAATAATAAAACTTGTTCTCCAGAGATGTTTAGGGATAATTATATATCTAAAATAGATGTCAATTATGATGGCAATCAGGTAACTATTACTAATAATTCTGGTCTTAATTTAAGTTATACTTTCTATGCAGATAGTAATACTACTAATGGTATATCTGGTGATTTTGCAAGTGGTGTTTCGGCAACTGTTACGGTTGAAAATGGTGGATATTTTGTTTTCACTTTACAAGAAAATATGGAAAATCCTTGTATAGCAAGTGTTGGTAATGAAATTGGAACAATGGAAGTTAGTGTAGATGGACTAATAGATAATCCACTTTATTATGATTCTATCTGTGTTAATTATCGTAATAGTTGGAGTGGTAATGAAACAATGCAAAATGCTGTTCCATATTGTTTTTCTGCAAAAACTTATGAATCTTATTCGAAAGAAGAAGTGCAAGGTTGGATAAATACGGCGGAATCTTTATATGAAAGTATAAATTCATCTAGTGGTAATAATAATATAGTTATAGATGAATCTTATAAAAAGGTTGATGATGTAAAAAATACAGATAAATTAGTATGTGATGCATTTAGTACTAATAATTATGAAACTATGCATAAATATTATCATGTTGAATCTGAGACTAGTAATAATTGTGAAGTTACTTGTAAAGAGGAAATAGAAGTTAATTTTAGTGATCCAGTGGCAACGCAAGCTGGAATGTGTTTTCAATATTTAATTGAGATTAAGTCTAAAGTTGTATGTGATTCTAGTTATAAGGCCGCTCCACCTAAAAGAAAAAGTGTATGTTATCCATCTCCAGTATGTATAAGTGGTGGTAAAGGATTTGATGCTGGTGGTCCTACCGAAGAGTTTGATGCTTGTGTATTAGATTGTGATGGTGGTGAATATACTCAAAGCTGTATAGATAGTTGTTATAGCGAAGTTTATGAAAAGTCTGATAGTAATAAGAAAACTGCTAAGATGAGTAAAAGTGATGATATAACTAAAGATGATGTAAAAGCATTTAGTGGTTTATATATTCCTAGTGATAGTTTCTACGAAGCTAGAAAACTTGCTAATAGTTGTCCAGGAACTGGTAATGCTACAGATTTATATAATTACATGCAAAATAATCCTAGTGGACATTATAGTGGCAAGACTTGGGTTTCTGATTATGGTAGTAGTAGTATTTGTTCTTTAGGACCTTATTATTTTAGAAGCCTTTCTCAAACAAAACATACAATAGATATGTGGAAAGGTAATTATAAATATAGTTCAGATACTCATTACTATAGACCGGATGGCAATGGTATTTTAATGGCTATTCATAACGATAATACATGGTGTAGTGATAATTGTTCTTGGAAAGGAACATGTGGATCTAATACTGTTTTAACAGAGGCTATTGCTCAAAAAGAGTATGAAGAAGCTGTTGAAAAGTATTTAGCAGATAAAAAAGCTTGTGAACAAAAAGCAACTACTTGTTCAAATGAAAGAACAGATTATGAGATTGTAGTTGATAATATAGATAGTGATTCTGATAAGGATGATGATGAAGAGACATTCTCATCTTCACAGAAATTAAATAGTACTACAGTTGTTGGTGATTTCCCTTCAATGGTTATTTTAACTGATGGTAGCTGTGAAGATGGAAAAGATGATCCATGGAATTATCATAATATTATTACTTTCCCTGGTACATGGATAAATAATAAGACAGGACAAACTGTTCATACTATGGATAAAGGACATGAAGATTTCTATACTTATGTTGGAAATTTATATTGTACTAAATTAAATTCAGTTCCTATTAATACTGCTTGGTATGATTGGAAAGTAAATCAAAATGGTGATGCTTCTAGTTTAACTGAGGCTGAGAAGACTGAAATTGAAAATAATATAGAAATGAATATTAATGGTCATATTGATAATTATGGTTACTTTGGATGGAATTTTGATGTTAGTTGTTTCTATGCTATAGGAGAGCCTGATACTTCTTGTACACCAGATAGTCCAAATTATCCAAATTGTGATGATCCAGATGATGATGGAAAAACAAATGAAGATACTCCTGCACCTGTTGATGATTATACGTTTAGACCTGTTTCATTAGATAATTTATTCCCTAACTCTGTTACTCCTACTAGTGCAGATGATAAAAATAAGGAAGCTTCACTTTTAATTAATGAAGTTGAAAGTTTAAGAAATAAAAATACTGTTATGCAGGTTGATGATGATAATCGTGAAATTGGTTTTAACTGGACTTGTGGGGCGACTAATTTAGAAAATCCTGATTATCCTGTTCAACCAGTTGCAACTATGAAGAAGATTCAAGAATTGGGTGATAGTATTTATAAAGGTACTGATTATTTAGATTATCATATTAGATTAACACCTGAAACTATGAATAAAGTTAGAGAGTATAATAATAAATATGATAGTTATTTAGAGCCTACTTCAGATGATAGTGGAGAAATGTTATCAGCTGGTAAAAATAAAACATCAGGAATTACTGTTTATCGTAGTTATTTACTTCATAAAGTTTTAAACAGTAATGAGTTATTAAAGAGTGGTGTAATTGGATGTAACAATGAAGATAAGGGAACTTGTTCTAATGTTATTGATACATCAATTGCATGTTATAATGAGTATATGGCTCAATCTTCTGTATTGAAAGGAGCTAGGTAATATGAGTAAAGCTATGTTAGTAGTTGGAATAATACTTTTAGCAATTATTACTTTTGGAGTTGTTAATATAGTTCAAAATTATCAGACTGGTAATGAACTTGATTACTATTTACTTAGAGAAACAACCGAAGCGGCAATGACTGACGCAGTAGATGTTGGTTATTACCGCTTAAGCGGTTTGCTTAGAATAGATAAAGAGAAATTTGTTGAAAGTTTTGTTAGACGTTTTTCAGAGAATGTTTCTAATAGTCGTACTTATGATATAGGTTTTTATGATATTAATGAGACACCACCTAAAGTTAGTGTTTTAGTACAATCAGAAACTACTGCTAGTGTTAATGGGGAATCATTAAGTTTATCTAATCAAATAGATGTTATTTTAGAGTCTAATTATTATGAAAATAAATATATTTCAGATATGACTAGAGCTGGTGAGTTAGATTATAGTGATGTTGATAAGTAAAAAAAAGAATAAGGAGGATGTAGATGAATAATTTAATTGTAGGATTTAAAAAGTTTTTTACTAATAAAAATACAGTTACTGTTGTTGGAGTTATTCTTGCAATTGTTGTACTTTATGTAGGTTATAATATGCGTATTAATCAAGCGATTACTCCTGTTACTGTACCTTATGCTCTTGAAGAGATTAATCCTAGTACACAGATAACTGAAGATATGGTAGGAACTAGAGAAATTCCTAATTCGATGGTTGATGATACTATTATTACTAATAGTGCAGATGTTATTGATATGTATGCTAATGGTGATAGTGTTATACCAGAGGGTAGTCTATTTTATAAAAGAAGTGTTGTAACACGTGATCAATTACCTGATAGTATTATTTTAGATTATCCTAAAGGTTATGTTTTATATAACTTATCTGTAGATATGGCTAGTACTTATAGTAACTCAATTTATCCTGATAATTATATTGATATTTATTTAAAAGTACAAAATGCTGAAGGTAATGAAAGTGGTACTGTTTCTGAAGATAGAATAATGATTGGTAAATTATTATCTAATGTTAAAGTTTTAGCAGTATTTGATAGTTCTGGTAATAATGTGTTTACTAATTTAGATGAGAAAACTGTACCTTCACAAATTATATTTGCTGTACCTGAAGAGTATCATATCTTACTTCGTAAAGCAGAATACTTAAGAGCTTATGAATCTGAAATCATTCCAGTTCCTACTGCTGAATCTTTGGAAGATGAGCCAGGTGATGTTACTTTATCTAGTGAGGATTTGAGAAACTTTATTAATAATGTTACAGCGATGACTGAAGAAGATTTATCTTATACACAACAATAGAAAGGGGAAATTTTATGAACGATTCCATATTTGATAAATTGGATTTTGGATTATTTAAACCTTTAATAGATAATGATGATATTACTGATATTTCATATTGTAATCATGGGCAAATTTGGATTCGTTCTTTAACAGATGGATCTAAAAGAGTAGAAATTGAAGGGCTAAATGATGCTTTTGTAGAAAAGTTAGCCTTTCAATGTTCCAATGTTATGGGAACGACTTTTAATAATGCTAAACCATTTTTAGATGCTGAATCTACTGAGTTACGTCTTAATTTTGTACATGAGTCTATTGCTACTAATGGTATTGCTGTTGTTATTCGTAAAACACCTGCTAAAATTAGACTTAATCGTGAAAAGTTGCTTAGTGAAGATTATTTTACGGCTAATATTCATGATATCTTAATGAGATGTGTTGAAGGTCATTGTAATATTATAGTAAGTGGAGAGACTGGTTCTGGTAAGACTGAGTTTGTTAAATATTTAGCTAGTCATACTAAAGAAAATGAAAAAATTATAACTATAGAAGATACTTTGGAACTTCATTTAGATAAGATATTTCCTCATCGTGATATAGTTGCTATGAAAACTAATAATGTAGCAAGTTACTCTGATGTTTTGGTTACTTGTATGCGTCAGAATCCTAAATGGATTCTTTTGTCAGAGGTACGTAGTGCAGAAGCAGTTACTGCAGTACGTAATTCAATTTCTTCAGGGCATAATATCTTATCGACAATACACGCTGATAAGGCTAGTGCTATTCCTTATCGTATGTATTCACTTCTTGAAAGTGATATAGATGTTGATCAATTTCTTAATACAATCTATCGTTATATTCAACTTGGTGTACATATTAGAGCATATTATAGTAAAGAATATGGTAAATTTCATCGTGAGGTTGATGAAGTTGTGGAATTTTATGTAGATGATGATAATAATCCACAAACACGTGTTCTTTATCAAAAAACATTTGGTAGGGCACCTGTTCAAAATATGCCTAGTAAACATTTAAAAGAGTATCTTTCAAATCAAAATATATATATTGATAATTTATTTACTAAAGGGGATTCAATGAATAACATTAATAATGAAGTTAATTCTGTTGTAAGTTCTAATGAAGAGCCACAAATTGGTGTAGTGGAATCTCCTAATTTTACTAATACTTTAGGACAAGGTGTTGGTAATACAGTTAATTCACTACCTAAAGATTCATTTCCTACTGAGATAGTTTAGAAAGAGGAGGGGTTTTATGGTATTGTTTCTATTAATAATAATTGCTTTTGTTATACTATTATATCGTAATTATAAAGGGCAAAATGTTACGAAGTTTATTACTGAACAAGTACAAGTTGTATATGAGAGATTTGCTCCTTATTCATATAAAGTAGTAAGAGAGAAGACAAAACAATTAGGACAGGAATATACTGCAAGACAATATTTAATTCAAGTTCTAATAATGGGAGGATTTGCTGGTGTAGTAACATATATGTACTTTTATAATTTGGTAGTATCTGTTATTTATGTTCTTATTACAATTGCTTTTGTTCCTTATTTATCATTTTTAAGATGTAAGAGAATTTATAGTGAATTTATATTTGAACAAATACAAGTATATACTACTAATACTATTATGGAGTTTGCAACTACACAAAGTTTTGTTAAATCACTTGAGGGTGTTAGAGACTCAGGTATACTTGAAGATCCTGTACTTAGTGATGTTAATCATATGATTGATATGGCATATGAAGAAGGATCTATTGATGGAGCTTTAGAATATTTTAGTAATAAGTATCCTTATTACATAGTAAAAAATATGCATCAATTGTTTTTACAAATAACTAAAGAGGGTGCAAGAGATACAGGTGAAAGTTTAGAAAATATGCAACTTGATATAGATACGCTTGTAGAAAGTGTTTATCGTGATAGAATGGATAGGGCAACTTTTCATAAGAAATTTTTACAGTATGGTATTATGTTGTTTCTTTTAGTTATGTTAATTCAATATATGCTTGGTAATGAAAGTTATATTGAATTAATTAAGAGTGTTTGGGTACAACTTGTTCTTCACTTTATTATTATTTTTAATAGTTACTTCTTGTTAAAAGGAGAAAAATATTATAATGAGAATGTGGGGGTTGAGTAAGTATGGAAATAGTTTTTGTTGCAGTTATTGTTTTATTTGTATTAATTTATAATAGTACTATTGATAAAGATAAATTTATTAATGATAATAAAAAATATTTTGAAATATTAAGAGAAGATGACTATGATTTCTTAGTTTATGCTAAGTATGGAGATAGTGCTAGTCCTAATGTTTTATTTCAAAAAAGGATTACTTATGCTATTGCAGTGTTTTTCATATTTATGTTTTTATTTATAGATGATGTTACCTTAATTAACATTATTCTTGCTTGTTTAGTAGCAGTACTTATATTTAAAATGCCATATATGCAATTAAAAAAATATTATAAGGCTCATTTGCATCAAATTGATATAATGTTGCCATACTATTTAAAGAGTTTAGAAATATTGATTCAACATTATACTGTTCCTGTAGCGATAGGTAAAAGTATTAATGATGCTCCTGATATTTTTAAACCTGGTCTTCGTGAATTAATTGAAAAGATTAATTCAGGAGATTCTAGTATTACACCATATATGGATTTTGCTAACACATATCCTGTTAGAGATTCTATGAGAATGATGAGACTTCT
>CALVVC010000025.1 GCA_944363755.1 uncultured Bacilli bacterium | reverse complement strand
AAGTATCACTTGGATTTTTTAAGTGTTTTGGAATATCACCGACATTTCCTTTTTCTATATCACTTAAAGCATCATCTAAAGCAATGTGAGCAGTATTACTTTTAGGAGATAGTGCCATTTCTGTAACAATAGTACCTAAAGGGATTCTAGCTTCTGGTAATCCTACTAATTTAGCAGCCTCTATCGCTGCCATTACTTTTGGACCAATTGATGGATTAGCAAGTCCTATATCTTCATAGGCAATAACAGACATACGTCTAAAGATACTATCTAAATCTCCTATAGTAATTAATCTTGCTAAATAGTGAAGAGATGCATCAACATCACTTCCTCTAATAGATTTTTGAAAAGCAGATAACATATCGTAGTAACCATCCCCATTTTTATCAGCATTAAATACAGGTTTACTATTTATCTTTTTAACTACATCTAAATCTACTTTAAAATCATTAGTAGAGTAGTATGCTATTTCTAAAAGATTATAAGCATATCTTAAATCATTTCCTGAAAGCTTTGCAATATAGTTAATAGTATCATCATTTATCTTTATATTAGATAAGTAAGAAGACTGGACCGCTTTTTTTAATCCTTCTATAATATCAGTTGTTTCTAATTCTTTAAGTTCAAATAATTGACATCTTGATCTAATCGCAGGATTAATTGAATGATATGGATTACTAGTAGTCATACCTATTAAAGTAATTAAACCACTTTCTAAACAAGGCAGTAAAATATCTTGTTTATCTTTATTAAGTCTATGAATCTCATCCATAATAAGAACTAATCCATCATACATCTTCGCTTCTTCTATAACTATATCTAAATCTTTTTTTGAGTTAACTGTAGCATTTAAAAATCTATGTCTAACTCCTAAATCATTAATAATAGCATTAGCGATAGAAGTTTTACCAATACCAGGTTTACCATATAAAATCATAGAAAATATTTTTTTATTCTTAACTAAATTACTTAATATTTTATCTTCTCCTACTAAGTGTTTTTGACCTATTACTTCACTTAAAGATGTTGGAGCAAGTTTTAATGCTAATGGTTTATCCATATAATCACTTTCTTTCTACTAGATTATTTTATCAAAAAAAACTATTATTTTAAAGATATTGATGTTATACTTTTAAGTAGGAGGGTTTCGTATGGAAGAAAAGTTAGAAGAATATTATAAAAAATATAAAGTAATAAATGCTCTTATTAAACAAGAGATGGAAACAAAAGATATATTATATAATAAATTAATTAAAACTAAAGTAGGTAAATTGTATTTTAGTTTAAATGAAGAACAAAAAGAAAGTTTTAGAGATATTTATAGTGATAGTGATATTTTAAAATATTATTATAGTAATACTAATATTTTAAAATATAAAAGAGATAAAATGATTTTATTTTTAGCTATTGCAACTAGTGATTTCTTTTCATTAAATAAAGAAGATTTTATAAATATTTATATAAAAGATGATATAGACACTTATAATGCTATAACAAGTGAGAGTACAAAAGATTTAAAAGTTAGTAATGAAATTAAATTATTCATTCAAAATATTATAAATGACTTGTATGGATTTGATGATGAACTTACAGTTGATGATATACCATTAATTAAAGTAATTTATGATAGATTAAAAAATAAAGATTATGATTATTCTAATAAAGACTCTGTTATATATGTTCAAAATTTTATTATAGATAATGTCAAAAGAATTCATACTTTAGATAAAAAACATTTAACTTATAAAGATAATAGACGTCCCCTTATTAAAGAATTAAAAGAATCTATTTTAAATACTTCTTTAGAAATTAAAAATAGTGATAGTTCTTTTAAGTATTTACTTTTATATTTAATTGATACTGCTAAATACGAGGTATCTATGCTTGAAGGTAAAAGAGTTACTGCTCTTTTAAAAGAAATAGAAGAAAGTAATATTAGTGAAAGTGATAAAGATTACTTTAAAGATGCTTTAGTTAAAGCTTATTATAATTTAACTAATATTAACTTTAGAAAAGAATGTGAATACTTTGATAACGATAATGATATTTGTTATGCTACTTTTGAAACAGCAAATCCCATTATAAATAGTAAGATACTAAAGATGAAAAATTTATATTAATAAGGAGTTAATGATGCAGTACAATAAAGATGAATTTAAATATTATTATAGTAATTATAAAGATATAAAAGATAGAATAGAAGAAACTAAAAATATAATAAATGGACTTTTACAAGATGATAAATTAACTAAAACAATAAGTTTTTATAATAATTTAAGTAGTAGTGATAAAAAGATTTTTGATGATATTAATTGTAATATAGATTTTATTAGATATAAACTTAATCAAACAAAGATAGATGAATTAGAGAAAGGTCTTGAAAGTTTATATGATGACTTTATAAAAAGTGAAGCTTTTCCTTTTTTAATAGATGAATTTCATTTCTTTGTTAGGAAAAATAATTATTTAACTGATGCTATTACAGATTTAGATAGTAGTGAGTTAAGTGATAAAGAAAATATGCTTTTAAATGATAGTATAGTTAATGTATATAATTATAATCCTAATGATTATAATGAAGATGATATACCTTTAATAAAAGTATTATATTTAAAAAATAAAGATAATTTAAATAAGGATATAGTAGATATAAAAACAATAAATAAATTAATAGCAGTGTATATTGATGATGATGCTTATGTTGCTAAAAATCATGATAAAAATATATTTAGTAATGATGAACTACAATGTAATTATGCTCCTCTTTGGAAGATTAAACTATGGAATGAAAAATTATATAATCAGCAGCAGAGGGTATTAAATAGCGATAGTAAAAATAAAGAATTATTACTATTTTCCATTAGATGTGCTTTTTATGAGATTGAATTATTAAGTGGAATAAACATTAGTAGTATTTATAATAAATTAAGTGTTATGGATGTTAAAAACAATCATGAGAGAAGAAAAAAAGAAATAGAAATAGATGCTCTAATTACTGCTTATTATCATTTAATTGATGATGATTTTAGACGTAATAGTGGATATTATACTGGTAATAATTATATGTTTGCAAATTATGAAACAGGAAATAAAGAAATTAATAAAAGGCTTCTTAAATTGATGAAAAGATAGGTAGTGATAATTTGAAACGTAGTGAAGTAGATAGAGAAAAAATTAGTCCAATGATGAGACAATATTTAGAGATAAAAGATAATTATGAAGATACTATTATCTTTTTTAGACTTGGTGACTTTTATGAAATGTTTTTTGAAGATGCTATTATTGCCTCACGTGAGTTAGAATTAACTCTTACAGGACGTAATGCAGGGCTTGATGAACGTGTTCCTATGTGTGGAGTACCTTTTAAAGCTTATCAAGGGTATTTAGATAAACTAATAGATAAAGGCTATAAAGTTGCAATAGTAGAGCAGTTAGAAGATCCTAAAACTACTAAAGATATGGTAAAAAGAGATGTTATTCAAGTAGTTACTAAAGGTACAAGATTAGATTCATCAATTAATGCTAAAGATAATAACTTTATTGCATCTATTTATGATTTAGAATATTGTTATGTTCTATCTTACTCTGATGTATCAACAGGAGAAATTTATGTCTTATTAGAAAATGGTGATAAAGATTCTTTACTTAGAGAAGTATTAAGACATAACTTTAGTGAGATAATTGTAAATGATAAGATAGATAGAGAGTTTGTTAATACTTTAAGATGTACATATCACTTGAATGTTACTATCTATGATGAATTATATAAGGGAACTGATTATACTTATGTCTATAAAAACTTAAAAGATATAAGAGAAGAGACTGGTATTAAACATTTACTTTCATATCTTGCTAATACGAAAAAAGGAGATTTATCACATTTAACAGAAGCGAAAAAGGAAAATATTAAAGACCATCTATTAATAGATAATAATACTAAAAGAAATTTGGAGTTAACAGAAACTGTTAGATTAAGAGAGCGAACTTATAGTCTTTTATGGCTCTTAGATAAAAATAAAACTGCTATGGGTAGTAGACTATTAAAACAAAATATAGAAAGTCCTTTAACTAATAAGAAAGAAATAGAGAAAAGATATGACTTTGTAGATAGATTAAGAGTAGAGTTTATTTTAAGAGATGATTTAAAAAATAACTTAGGTGAAGTTTATGATTTAGAACGTCTTGCTAGTAGAATTACTTATGGTAATTTAAATGCTAGAGACTTACTTCAACTTAAGAATAGTTTAAAAGTATTACCTGATATTAAGAGAATCTTAAAAGAGTTAAACTACTATAAAGAAATAGAGGACTTTCCTGAAGTATTTAGTTTGCTTGATAAAAGTATAGTAGAAGATCCTCCAATTACTTTAAGAGAAGGTCATCTTATTAAAGATGGCTATAATAGTGAATTAGATGAGTTAAGAAACATTTCTAGTGGCTCTAAAGATTTTATCTTAGAACTTGAACAGAAAGAAAAAGAAAGAACTGGTATTAAAAACTTAAAAGTAGGTTTCAATAAAGTTTTTGGCTATTATATAGAAATTAGTAAAGGACAAGTTAAAGAGTTAAAAGAAGAGTATGGCTATCTTAGAAAACAGACTTTATCTAACTGTGAGAGATTTATTACTCCCTTACTTAAAGAAAAAGAAAATATTATTTTAGGGGCAGAAGAGAAGATTATAAACTTAGAATATGATTTATTTATGAAGATAAGAGAAACTATTAAAAGATATATTCATTCATTACAAAAAACTGCTAGTGTAATAGCAGAAGTTGATATGTTACAAGCATTCTCTACTGTTTCTGATATGTATAATTTTGTAAGACCTACTATAACAGATAATCATTCTATTAAAATAATAGCGTCACGTCATCCTGTTATTGAAGAAGTAATGGCTAGAAATGATAAAAAGTATGTATCTAATGATATTATTATGGATGAAGATACATCTATTCTTTTAATAACAGGTCCTAATATGGCTGGTAAATCTACTTATATGAGACAAATGGCAATTACGGTTATAATGGCTCAAATAGGTTGTTTTGTACCTGCTAAGAGTTGTTCTATACCTATATTTGATAAAATATTTACAAGAATAGGGGCAAGTGATGATTTAGTTAGTGGAGAATCTACTTTTATGGTAGAAATGAAGGAAGCTAATCTTGCTTTAGAAGAAGCTACTAAAAACAGTTTAATTTTATTTGATGAACTAGGTAGAGGTACTGCAACATATGATGGAATGAGTTTAGCTCAAGCAATACTTGAGTATATTCATGATAAAATAGGTGCTAAGACTATGTTTTCTACCCATTATCATGAATTAACTGATCTTTCTAATAGTCTAAAACACTTACAAAATGTTCATGTCTCTGCAGTAGAAGAAGATGGTAAGTTAACTTTCTTACATAAAATAAAATTAGGAGCAGTTGATAAAAGTTATGGACTTAATGTAGCTTCTCTTGCCCGCTTACCATCATCTTTAATTAAAAGGGCTGAAGAGATACTTAATGTCTATGAAAGTGAAGGAGTAAAAGAAAGAGAATTTACTCAGACTAGTTTATTTAGTCTTGATGAAGAAGAAATTAAAGGTGAAGATAAAGTTAATGAAATAGAAGAGATGGTTAAAGAAGTTGATCCTTTAAATATGACTCCAATTAATGCTTTAAATTTCTTATATGAACTTAAAGAAAAAATAAAGAAAGAAGATATTTAAAAGGAAAAGGAATGGTACTAATGGATTATGTCTTAATATATAAAGATACTAATAAGAATATAAACTATTATTATAACTTTAATGATAAGTTAGTTTATACTAGTGATAGTAAAAATAATAGATGTAATATATTTGGAGTAATTGGTATTATGATAGGTTTCATCTTCTATCTAACTTTTGCAATAATTAGTTACTATTTACCGTATTCATATTTATTTATTACATTAATAGGTATTATCTTTGGTATAGTTATAACATTAATAGCAAACTCTACTATTAAAGATATATTTAAAACAAAAGGTAAGAAACTTTCTTTAAAAAAATTAGAAAAAATGTATAATAAAAATAAATCTTTTAGAATAAAATATTTTATCTTAACACTAGCTTTTATTATTCTTTCTATTTTACATTTACTTTTCTATCAAAATGAAAATGCTATTAATTTTCTATTATTTACAAGTATTATCATGACTACATTTCTTTTTACGTTATATAGACCAATTAACAATTTAAAACTAGTAAAACTAATGAAAACTTCACATTAAATGAAGTTTTCTTTTTCTATTATTTCTTTTAATTTATTTTTAATATCATCTGTTGTAAATAAATAGGGAATAGAATTATAATTACATTTTATTAAATCCTTAATAGTTAAATTAGTATTATTTAAAACATTTCTATATTCTTCTTCAATATTTATATTAGAAACTGTATCATTATCAGTATTTATAGATATTAAAATATTATTATTATATAAATATTCTAATGGATGTTTTCCTTTAATCGCTTCTGTTTGAAAGTTACTAGTAGGACATATTTCTAAAAGAATTCTATCATTAATTATTCTTTCCATAGTATCTTTATCTTCTATACATCTTATTCCATGACCTAATCTTTTAGTTTTAAAGTCTAAAGCACTATTTATACTTCCTTTACCATCTGCTTCCCCTGCATGAATAGTATAAGGAATTTTTAGATTCCTACACATATCAAAGATATATTTAAAGTCTTTAGTTTTATAAATACTTTCTGCACCTGCTAGGTCAATCGCAACTACACCTTTACCTAAATATTTCTTAGCATAGTTTACTATTTTAATATTATCATCTTTACTACTATCTCTCATACAGCATAAAATAATGCCTCCTAAAATATTAAACTCATCTTTAGCTTTTTCCATTCCTTTTATCACACTTGTTATTACATCATCTAAACTAAGATCTTTTTCAATATGTTTAATAGGAGCGAATCTTATTTCTGCATAGATAACATTTTCCATAGATAACTTTTTAAATAAAGTATAAGTAGTTTCTTCTAATCTTTCTTTAGTTTGTAATAAAGAAGAGGGAAGAGCAAATTTTTCTAAATAGTCATTTAAATTATGACAATCTTTATCTACTTGTAATTCTTTAACTATTTCTTCATCTGTTAAATTATAACCATCTTCTTTAGCATATCTTTTAGCAAGATCTAAATCAAGCGAACCATCTAGATGAAGATGTAAAACTATTTTCTTAATATCTTTAATTTCCATATTTATCCTCCTGTAATTAATATACATTACTTTAATTAATCTTGTCCATCCCTTGCTAGAAATCAATTTTTTAATCCCTTGCTAGAAATCAATTTTTTAATTGCTTTTTGCGATATTTAAATATATAATATAAAGTAAATTTATGAAGGAAATAGGTGATTAAAATGGAATATAATTTAGAACAATTGTTAAAACGTAGGTGCAAACAATTAGAGGATAATCCCATAGCAAGTGATATATTGCTTTCTTTGCTTGATGATAAAGATGGTGTTCTCTTTAATGCCCCATGTCCAGATTGTATAGAGTTAAGTACGGCAAAAGATGATCTGAAAGGTGTTTATATAGAAAATAATAATATCCTAATTAATAATGATGTAGATATATATAATAATAACGAATTTTTTTACGAAGGTGAATATATTAAATTAACTCTCTCATCAGATAATAGCTTTAGTTTATCATATTGCAAATATTTTGTAACAAATAATAACCATGTAATTCAAAGCTTTGTAATGTCATTTTCAAATGGTAAAATTGTATCAGAAAATATTGGTGAATGGGTATACAGTAGAAAAACTCCTAAAATTACAGATTATCTCTACGAAACATTAACAGCTTTGTACGAATATGCTATGGAGTATAATCGTGATTTTTATGATATTATTAAATACCCTATTGTTGAAAGAATATATAAGAGAGAAGGAATATTACCAGATACTTATAAAGAACTATTTATAGATGCAAATGAAAATAAAGTATCACTTAATATAGACAATGCTACTAGTGAGGAAGAATTTGATGGTAACATTTGTACTTTAATAAATAAATTTAATAATATTAAAACTAGTGGTGATATTGATACTAGAAAACAAAAAATGACTAACATCTTACTTAAAATTAATGATGTTTTAGAAAAAAATTATACTCCTAAAGAAAGGCAATATATTTTACTTAATGGTAGTAGAAAAAATAAAAGGGATGGTAACTAATGAATTATGTATTAGTATATAAAGATACTAAAAAGAATATAAACTACCATTATAATTTTAATGATAAGTTAGTTTATACTAGTGATAATAAAAATAATAATTGTAATATAGTAGGAGTAATTGGTATTATTATTGGCTTAATTTTCTATCTTGCTTTCGCTTGCTTTAGTTATCATTTACCATATTCATATCTATTTATAGTCTTAGTTGGCATAATCTTTGGTGTAGTTATAACTCTGATTGCAAACTCTACTATTAAAAACATCTTTAAAAAGAAAGGTAAGAAAGTTTCTTTATATAAACTAAGAGAAATGCATAAGAAGAATGAATCATTTAGAATAAAATGCTTTATCTTACTAATTGCTTTCTTTATCTTAACAGTTTTAAATTTAATATTATACCAAAACATTACTACTATTAATTTTCTTTTGTTTACAAGTACTATAATGACTTCGTTTTTATTTCTTTTATATAGACCAGTCAATAGTTTTAGATTATTAAAGCTACTTGCTAGAAAGTAATATTTATGGTAATATGTATATGTAAAGAAATTTTACATATTATAAAAAAAGAGGAATACCTAGTTTGGTAGATGGGTATTTGCCTCAATAAATTTGGGAAACACCCTTACACAATTGATGTTAAGGGTGCTATTTATATAGTATTAAAAGTATAATGATAATCAATAGTATTACTACCAGAAAATCTTTTTTACTCATAAATAAGACTCCTTTCTAACCCCCTAAAACAGTTGCTAGAAAGAAGCAAACACCCATTACTAAGTATTCCTAACAGATATATTAACACATATGATATAGATAATCAATCGAACAAGATACATTTTTTAATAGAACAAATGTTTTTTGATATTTGTTCTTTTCATATGTGACATTTTTTGATAAAATAAAGTAAGAAAGCGAGTGATACTTTTGAAAACAAGAAATGAAGTAAGAGAAATAGCTCTTCGTATAATTTATAAAATAAATATTTTTGATGCTGCACACGTTTATTATGATGTAAATGATTTGATCAAAGAAGAATATGAAGTAGAAAATGAGTTTATTAATTCTCTAGTTAATGGTGTTATAGAAAAAAAAGATGAATTAACTACTTTAGTTAATAAATATATGACAGATTGGACTTTAAATAGATTAAATAAAGTAGATCAAGCCTTATTTTTACTTGCTAGTTATGAGTTAAAATATGAAAAGACTCCTAGTATTGTTAGTATTAATGAATGGGTAGAGATTTCTAAAAAATATAGTGATGAAAAAGTTACAAAAATGTTAAATGGTGTTTTAGATAATATTTATCATAGTGAGGAAAATGATGAATAAAGAATATTTAACTGTTAGTCAATTAACTAAATATATAAAATATAAGTTAGATAATGATGTTAACTTAAGAGAAGTTTATTTAAAAGGAGAAATATCTAACTTTAAAGCTCATACTAGAGGACACTTTTATTTTACTATTAAAGATGAAGGTAGTAGGATTAACGCTGTTATGTTTGCAAGTAGTGCTAGTAAAGTTAAGTTTACCCCAGAAGATGGAATGAAGATACTTGTAACGGGAAGAATATCTGTTTATGAAGCGACAGGTGGGTACCAAATCTATGTTAATGAAATGATGGAAGATGGAGTAGGAAATCTTTATGTTGCTTTTGAACAGTTAAAGAAAAAACTTGCTAGTGAAGGTTTATTTGATGAAAGAAGAAAAAAACCTATTCCTAAAATACCTAAGAAAGTAGGGGTAATTACCGCTCCAACAGGGGCTGCTATTCGTGATATAATATCTACTATTAATAGAAGATTTCCACTAACTGAAGTAATACTTTTTCCAAGTTTAGTACAAGGGGAAGGTGCTAAAGAAGATATTGTAAGGCAAATAAATAGGGCAAGAGACTATAATCTTGATGTTCTAATAGTAGGTAGAGGAGGAGGTTCTATTGAAGATTTATGGGCCTTTAATGAAGAGATAGTAGCACGCGCTATATTTGATTGTCCTATACCAATAATTAGTGCCGTAGGTCATGAAATAGACTTTACTATTGCAGACTTTGTGGCAGACCTTAGAGCACCAACTCCAACAGGAGCAGCTGAGATTGCTGTGCCTAATAAAAGTGATGTTATAAATTATATTAATCAGTTGAATTTAAGATGTCAAAAGAATATAAAAACAATTCTTGAATTAAAGAAAAAAAGATTAGATAGTATTAAAAGTCACTATATCTTAAATAATCCTTTAGACTTATACTCTGCTAAAATTCAAAAACTTGATTATTTAACAGAGAGCCTAGTTAAAAATTATAAAGTTATTATTGATAAAAAGAAAATTAAATTAAATAACATTAAAACAAGACCATTATTTAGTAATCCCTTAGTAATATTAGATAAGACAAAACAAAAGTATACCTTATTACTTAGTAAATTAGATGCCTTATCTCCTTTAAAAACATTAGAGCGAGGTTATGGTATTATTAAAATTAATGAAAAGGCCATTACTAGTATAAAAGACTTAAAGAAAGATGATTTAATAAATATAGAATTAAAAGATGGTAGTGTTTCTGCTATCATAAAGTAGGAGGAAATGATTATGGAAAAGAAAGAAAAAAAATTTGAAGAAAAAATAGAGGAATTAGAAACACTTGTTAAAGCCTTAGAGAATGGAGATGTAGAACTAGATAAAGCGATAGATTATTTTACAAAAGCTACAAAACTTGCTTTATCTTGTGATAATGACTTAAAAGAAGCTGAAAAAGCATTAACATCTATTGTAAATGAAGATGGAACTCTTTCAGAATTTAAAGGAGAAGTAGAAGCGTAATTATGAGAGAGATTAAAATACATGGTATATATAAGCACTTTAAAGGAGATTACTATTTAGTTGAAGAACTTGCTAAAGACAGTGAAACCTTAGAAGATGTTGTTATTTATAGAAAGCTATATGAAGATGGCTCATGCTTTGTAAGACCATTAACTGATTTTATAGGAGAAGTAAATCATGATAAATATCCTAATGTTAAGCAGAAATACAAGTTTGAATTTATAGAGCCTGTTAGCGTTAGAGGTAATTTTAAAGGAGAATAGAAAAGATATATAATATACTGGTTAAGTTGCGTATTATCAATATTTGTTTATATAAAATTAATTAAGTATATAGATAGGAAAAGTAAGTTTTCTAAAGAATATAGAAAAAATATTTAGATATTAAAAATGTGGGGGAATAGATTTATGTTTAAAGCCTTAGATAAAATTGTTTTAAAAAAAGACAACAAAATAATAGAAATTAATGACAGTGAATTTGATATAAAAAATTATATGGGATATGAAATAATAGGATATAAATACATATTATCTTATAATGATAATGAAATTACATTCAAAAGTGATGATGAAAGACTTAACTTTATGAATGGTATATTAGAAGAAAGCAAAAATATAAAGCCTCATTATGATGACTTAAAACTTATTTCACAAAATGGTCGATATGGTTTTATCAATAAATTTGGAGAACTAATTATACCTTGTATTTATGAGAAAGCATATAATTTTAGTAATGGTTTAGCTCGTGTTTATGAAAATGAAAAATATGGATATATTGATACAACCGGGAAATTAGTTATTCCTTGTATTTATGAATGGTCACATGATTTTCATAATGGTTTAGCTCGTGTTTATGAAAATGAAAAATATGGATATATTGATACAACTGGAAATTTAGCTATCCCTTGCGTTTATGAGGAAGCATATAACTTTCATGATGGTTTAGCTCGTGTTAATGAAAACGGACAATATGGGTATATTGATACAACTGGAAATTTAGCTATCCCTTGCATTTATGAGAAAGCATATAACTTTCATGACGGTTTAGCTCGTGTTGAAAAAGGTGGCGGTTTTTCTCTTACTGAAGGTATAATGCCTCTAAAATGTGGGTATATTGATACAACTGGCAAGATGATTGTTCCTTATTTCTATGAAATAGCAGAAGACTTTCATGACGGTTTAGCTCGTGTTCATCACGCACAATATGGGTATATTGATACAAACGGAAATTTGACCATCCCTTGCGTTTATGAGGAAGCATATAACTTTCATGATGGTTTAGCTCGTGTTAGAGAAAATGGAAAATATGGATATATTGATAAAAATGGAAAATATATTGCACCTTGTATTTATGAAGAAGCAGAAGATTTTTATGAAGGTTTGGCTAAGGTTAAGAAAAATGAGAAATATGGATATATTAATAAAAATGGGAATGAGTCAATACCATGCATTTATACTCATGCTGATGACTTTCATAATGGTTTAGCTCGTGTTAATGAAAACGGACAATATGGGTATATTGATACAACTGGAAATTTAGTTATTCCTTGTACTTATAAATATAAAACATATTTTAGTGAAAGTTTAGCTTCTATTGAAATCAATCGAAAATATGGATATATTGATAAAACTGGGAAAATTGTTATATCATGTATTTATGAGGAAGCAGATAA
>CALVVC010000024.1 GCA_944363755.1 uncultured Bacilli bacterium | reverse complement strand
GTGTTATTTGCAAACTAAAAAGAGCAATTTTCGGATAATTACTCTTTACTTTTGTGTGTTATAGTCTGAATAGTTACCGTGAAAATATAGATTTGTACTCTTTGACATAATAATAAGACAATGATAAAATTTAGTTACTATGTATAAGTACTAGAATTATTGGAAAATAGTGTAGAGAGGATGTGTAATATTTATGGAAACATTTAAATTGTTTGAATATAATGATGAATTAATTAAGAAAAGTTTAGAGTTATGGGAATTTGATATTCAAAATATACCATTAGAATTAATTCAACATGTACCAATGCATGGTTTTAAAGTTACTACTTCATCTAAACCATTATTATATGTAGATAATTTACAATGTTGCGTATCTGTTTGGGCTTTAGCACCTAACTTTGCCTTCGCTTCCCATATTAATCCAGCAGTAATTAGAAATGATGATTTTTATGTTGATAGTGAAGATAATCCAATAAAATTAAAAAGAACAGATGATTTATACAATGCTATTATGACTAGTGACTTAAATAAAGATGATTCTATTAAAATTGGTTTAACATTTGGAGTTACTCCTTTACCTAAAGACAATCCAAATATTCGTCTTATTTATGAAGCTATACAAGAATTGATTATAAAGTTAAAAGAACAAGGCTTAACAGCATATTTAGTAGAAAGAGATGATGAAATGAACTTTATTTTAGATTCTAGAAATGGTAAAGTGATAGTACCAGAAGAAGAACTAGAGACAAAAAAAGTTCTATAGATTAATTGTTCACTTAATAAATTTTATGTATAATAAATGAAAGAAAGGGAAGTGTTTATGAAAGTTCTATTATATGCAGAAGGACTAAAAGTAATAGGAGTAAGTGGTTTAGGTAAAGCTATTCAGCATCAAATGAAAGCTTTAGAATTAGAAAATATTCCTTATACTACTGATATAAATGATACTTATGATATCGCTCATATCAATACTTATTTTTTTAAGTCATATTTTCTTGCAAGAAAATTAAAGAAGAAAGGTATAAAAATAGTATATCATGCTCATTCAACAGAAGAAGATTATCGTGATGGTTTTATCTTTGGACACTTAACTAGTAAATTATTTAAATGGTGGATTATTAAGTGTTATCGCTATGGAGATATTATTGTAACTCCTACAGAATATTCTAAAAATATCTTAGAGCATTATAAAGGATTAGAAGATAAGAAAATAGTCGCTATATCTAATGGTCTAGAGTTAGATTTCTTTAAGCCAGATAAATCTTATAAAGACTCTTTTCGTAAAAGATATAGTTATAAAAAAGATGATAAGGTAATTGTTGGCATTGGAATATATAGTAGAAGAAAAGGAATAGTTGACTTTGTAGAACTTGCTAAACGCCTACCTGAATATAAGTTTATTTGGTTTGGATCAAGTCCAATCGCTACCACAACTAGTGATGTTAAAAAAGCTTTAAAAGAATCAAAAAACTTACCTAATATTAAGTTTCCAGGTCATGTACCACAAGAATTGATAAGAGAAGCCTTAGGAGGGTGTGATTTATATTTATTTCCAACTTTTGAAGAAACTGAAGGTATTCCAATCATTGAAGCTTGTGCTATGGAAACTAATACAATAATAAGAGATATCCCAATATTTAATTATCTTGAAGATGGTGTTAATGTTTATAAAGCAAAAGATGTTATGGATTTTGAAAAGAAAATAAAAATGTTTTTAAATGGCGAGTTAAAAAGTGTAAGTAAAGGAGCAAGAAAAATAGCAGAATCTTGTGATATTAAAACAGTAGGTAAACAGTTAAAAGAAGTATATCTTGAAGTATTAAAAAAAGAAGACTAGTCTATAGTTCTTCTTTTTTAAACATTATATTCTCTTTCTTTCTCATTACCTATATTTAAAATAATACCAACTAAGATTAAGTAAGATAATAAACTACTACCACCATAACTAATAAAAGGTAAAGTAATTCCTGTAATAGGTAAGAGTCCTACAGTCATTCCTATATTTTGTACTTGTTGAAATACAAGCATACCAATAATACCTGCCAAAACAAATTTATCACGTGATGCGATTTTTTTAGTAGCCATACTTATTAATCTTGTATCAAAGAAAATGATAATTAGTATTAAAATTATCGCTCCTAAAAGTCCAAAGTTAGAAGCATAAACAGCAAAGATAAAGTCAGTTCCAGACTCTGGAAAATATATAGGTGTCTCGTTAAACCCATGTCCGAATACTCCTGCAGATCCAATTGCCGCTAAGGCATTCTCAAGTTGTAAGCCACTACCATTTTGCCAATCTAATATTCTATCAAATCTATAATATAAATCAGTTCCAAAGATACTTACAAATAAATCTTCATTTAAGAAATAACATCCTAGTACTAAACTAAGTATAATAGCAATTATAACTCCCAAAATAACAAACCATCTAAGCCTAATTCCTGATGTAAACATCATGCAAAGATAAATTATAAAATAAATCATAACAGACCCAGTATCAGGCTCTAAAAATGTTAAAATACTAGGTATTAACACAACTATTAAAGTCTTTAGAATAAAGATAAACTCTTCTTTAATACTAGGGTGATTAGTCATCTCTCTAAAATTAGAAATCATAACAGCAAGAACTAACATAATAAAAATCTTCATAAATTCACTTGGCTGGAAACTACCAATATAAGGAATAACAAACCAACACTTACTATTATTAATAGATGGTGCAAAGAGCAGTAAAGAGACTAATAAAATATTTCCTATGATGTATAAAAACCAAGCATTCCTATATAGATAATCATTCTTAAGCTTAAAAAGTATTACAATTATAATAACTCCTACTAAATACCATATTGCCTGTTTTAAAGCTAAATTCCCATTATCTAAGGAAAGATAAGTCATTGCACTACTTATACTAATAATACTTATAATAAAAAATAAAATAATAGGTATAATAATAGTCAAATCTATTTTTTGTCTTTTCTTCAAAACACCACGTCCTTTCGTATCAAGTCATTACTATTATATCAAAAAATATTACATTTTATTATATAAAATACATAAAATGTAATAGGAGGGAAAACTATGAAACAATTACCACCAATTTTTAAAGTAGGTAATAACATAAAAGACACTAATCAAAAGTATTACTACGAGAAAGCAACTAATAAAACAAAATCTAAAGAAATAAAAAAATCTATTGATAATAACTTATCAATAGAAGAGAAAATAAATAAAATATTTAAAACTAAAGGTTATGCTTTTAATATTCCAGTAGAAATTACTTTCTCAAATAAAACAGTTAATACTTATCTTGCCTTAAAGAAAAAAGATTCTATCATAACTCTTGATAATGAAGTAATTCCTATATCAACAATTACTTCACTAGAAATAATAAGCCCATCAGAATGATGGACTTATTATTTTAAACTCCACTTATAAAGACATCAGGTAAGCATCTAATAGCAGAAACACAATCTAGATTAATAGTAAAGAATGTATTAGTTAAAACATAAGGCTCACTACTACTAGTATCAGGATTAGGTGCTAATACTCTACAAGTACAACAATTACCTTCTAGGTTTTCAAGTCTAAAAATAGAAGAAGTACCACTAACTGTTCCTATAGTATAAGGAAAAGTCCAAACTTCTCCAGTTGTACAATTATATAAGTTAATTGGTCTTGTATTATAGCACACTAAACTAGGAGTAGGACCTAAATAAGGCTTATCACATCCTAAGACTTCGCAGGTCTCATCTTTAGCATTTTGTAAGCAAGAAATAGTCTCTAAGATGGAAGTTAAGCAATTTTTATCATTACACATAAATTATCCTCCTTTTATAAATTATCAATAATAATATCATCCAAACAACTAATAACACAGATACAATCTAAATTAATAGTTATAAACTCATTAGTAGCAAGATATGTTCTATTAGAATCACTAGTATCAGGGTTAACTCTTAAAATACGACATTTAACGCAAGTATTATCTACTGACTCAACTCTAAAAACAGATGAAGTATTAGTAGTACCATCTAATGTATAAGTAGTACTAAAGATATTACCATTTCTAGTATAAAAAGTAACTGGTCTTGTATTAAAACAAATAATATTAGGACTACTTCCTAAATAAGGTCTAGTACAAGAAAGATCAAAGCAATCACTACCTCCAGCATTTCTTTGTAATATATCAATAACCTTTAATAGTTTACCTAAACAACAAGTATCTTTATTATTCACTGTTTACACCACCTCTTATCTATTATCTAATATAGGTTATGAGACTATTTCTATTTTGTGTAGTTAATAACCTATAACTTCTATTATTAGTTTATGAGACTTATTCTTATAATTTACACTTTTATTTTTAATATTTATAGAGTATAATGTTAACAGGTGATAAAGATGAATTTATTAGATATACAATATATTATAATTATTGTAGTAGTATTAATTATTTTACTAGCAGTTCTAAAAGCTAATAAAAAAGATGCTAATATTGATTTGAACAAATTAGTAGAGTATCTTGGTGGAAAAGATAATATTATAAGTACGGAATCTAAATTATCTAGATTTATAGTAACTTTAAAAGATATTACTAAAGCTGATAAAGAATCAATCAGTAAATTAGGTGCTAAAGGAATAGTTGAGATTAATAATCAATTAAAGATTATCTTAGGTCCTGAATCAAAACAATTAAAAAAATATATTGATGAACTAAAATAGAGAATAATCTCTATTTTTTTATTTCTCTCATCATTTTTCGACAAATTTCTACAAAAGTATTTCATATACTTAATTTAGAAAGAGGGAGAAATATGTCGTACATTGAAGTAATAATTGAAAGTATTGTTTTACTACTTTGTCCATTAGGATTATATCTATTATATACAATCTATAAAAAGAATTTATCTTGTGATGAAAAAGATTTAGGGTTTGAAATAGCAATCATCTCATCATTATACTTAGTATTAAGATATGGAACTTGTTGTTATAATGATTATCCTATTATTCTTTTTGATATTCCATTACTTATTTGTTATTACAAAAGAAAAATGTCTTTAGCAGTCTTTATATCATTGATATTAATTTTTTATGAAACACTATTCTTAGGCATTAATCCTTTATTCTTAGCCTTAGAATATAGTAGTTATTTAGTAGTATATTCTCTTTTTATAAAAAAGAAATTAAAGCCTATAAATGTAGTTAACTACTTTATCATTATTAAGAGTTTTATGTTATCTCTAGCAATATTTTGGTTTATTAATCCCGAAGCTAGTTTTCCATCAAATCTATTTTATTTATTTACAATTATAATAACCTTATATTTTGTAACTAATATAATCATATCAATATTTGCTAAAGGAGAGAAAATAGTAGAATTACATAATGACTTACTAAATATTGAAAAGGAAAAAGACTTAAGAGCATCCTTATTTAAAGTAACTCATGAAATAAAAAATCCTATCGCAGTATGTAAAGGATATCTTGATATGATAGATATTAATGATAAGAAAAAGGTAAGGAAGTATATTCCAATTATAAAAGATGAAATAACAAGAACTTTAATTTTAATGGATGATTTTTTAGATTATACTAAAATAAAAATAGAAAAAGAAGAAATGGATATAGTTATGTTACTAGAAGATTTAAAGGACTATTTAGAAGATTTATTTAAAAAGAATAGTATAAAAACAGAGTTTAATCTTCCAGATGAAGATATCTATATAGAAGCAGATTATAATAGATTAAAACAAGTATTTATTAATCTTTTAAAAAATGCTATTGAAGCGAAAGATAATAGTAAGAAAGAAAATAAAATAAAAATATATTTAGAAAGTGATACTAGGTTTATGAAAATAATAATTGAAGATAATGGAGTAGGTATGGATAAAGATATTCTAAATAATGTTAGTAAGATGTTTTATACAACTAAAAGGCATGGTAGTGGTTTAGGTGTTAATCTCTCAAAAGAGATAATAGAACAACATAATGGAACAATTGTGTATAATTCAGTAAAAGGGGAAGGTACAAGAGTAATAGTTACTTTACCTAAAGAAATAAATATGTCATAATATTACTGAAGTGATAGTATGTGGAATATAGAAGAAATAAAAAAAGATGTTAGAAAAAATTTGAAAGATTATAGATATAATCATTCTCTTAGAGTTATGGAAGAAGCTTCATCTCTTGCTAAACATTATCATGCTGATATCAAAAAATGTATGTTATGTGGCTTAACTCATGATATGTGTAAAGAGTTAACAGATAAAGAAAATGAAGAGTTTATAAAGAAACATAATCTACCTAAAGAGTTATTAAATCCTGAAAATAAAAATATTATTCATGGAGTAATTGCAAGTATTTTAGTTAAAGAAAAGTATAACTTTACAACTGATATGGTTTTAGCAATTAAATACCATACAACAGGTTATCCTAAAATGGATTTAATAGCAAAGATAGTATATTTAGCAGATAAAATAGAAAAAGGAAAAGATTATAAAGGTATAGAAGAAGAAAGAATCCTTGCTTATCAAGATATTGATAAAGCGATTATTTTATGTCTAAATAATCAAATAAAGCATTTGAAAGAAAAGAATGAAAGTATTAATAAAATAGGCTATGACACTTTAAAATATTTAAAAGAAACTACTAATTGAAATATTTTAAAAAAAATGCTACAATTTACTTAACTTGAAAGAGAGTGTGTGTAATATGAATGAGAATACAAATGAGGAAAAAAAAGTACCTGAAAATAAAGGTAAAGAAGTGATTAATAATACTAATAATAATGGACCTCAAACTTTTAAACCCATAAAAAAAAATAGTGATATAAAAAAGAGATTAATGAAAATAATGTTAATAGTAGTAGGAGTTTTAATAGTACTTTTAATTATTACTCTAATAATGTCTTTATTTAGTAATAAAAGTAAAACCTATGAAGAAATAGAGGAAATAATGAAAAATGCTGCTATAGAGTATTATGATGTACAAAGTGGTCTTTTACCTAAAGAAGAAGGAGAAACAATTACAGTTAAAGCTAGCACCTTAATAGATGCTGAACTTATGAAACCTTTGAGTGAACTTCGTGAAGGTGAAAGTTGTAGTGGTAGAGTAGAAGTTACTAAAGTAGGAGATAATATTATTTATACACCATATTTGGATTGTGGCAATAATTATACTACTAAAGAGTTATATAAAGCCATATTAGAGCAGGGGATAGTTACATCTGATAATGGATTATATGATATGAATGGAGAAAAAGTGTATAGAGGAGATGATGTTAATAACTATTTACAATTAGATAATTATTTATTTAGAATAGTTAAAGTAACATCTGATAATAAAATTCTTTTAATATTAAATGAAATGGCATCAACATCATCTTCATATTATGATGATAGATATAATCAAGATAGAAGATTTAATAGTGGTTTTAATGATTATAGAATTAGTAGGATACGTGAATATTTAGATGATCTTTATAATAATAAATTAGAATATAGTTTATTAAGTAAGAAAGATAAAGAAAAACTAGTACCATTTAACCTATGTATAGGTAAAAGAACTCCAACAGATACAACTAATAATAATAGTTTAGAGTGCAAAGATATATTAGAAAATCAAATGATAGGTCTTTTAACTGTTAGTGATTATATGAATGCTTCACTAGATGCTAATTGTTTGAAAACTATAGATAGAAGTTGTCAAAATTATAACTATTTAAAATTAAGTGGTACAGAATGGTGGTTAGTAACAGGTAATTCACTTAATAATTATGAGGCTTATATAGTTAAAAGTAGTGGTTATTTAGATGAAAATACAGCATCAGGATATAAGAAAGTAAGACCAACTATTATGTTAAATAATAATGTTATGATAAAATCAGGTAATGGAAGCGAAACTAATCCATTTGTATTAAAGTAAAATAATATAATATAAATAAACTTATGAAGAGAAAATTTCTCTTCTTTTTTTGTATAATTGTTTATTTTTAGAACACTATATTATTAGGTGATATTATGACTAACAAAAAATATGCTTCTTTAGTAGAAAAACATACTCCTAAAGAAAATAAAGTAAAATATGCTTTAATAGCATTCCTAGTAGGAGGATTAATGGGATTACTTGGAGAGTGTTTAATTAGAATTTATATAATACTATTTAATATATCTAGAAGTGATGCTTCTACTTATATGATTATAACTTTTATCTTCTTTGCTTCCCTTTTCACTGCCTTAGGTTTCTTTGATAAGTTAGTATCTAAAGCTAAAGCTGGTCTTTTAATTCCCATAACCGGTTTCGCTCATTCTATGACTAGTGCAGCCCTAGATTATAAAAACGAAGGACCTATTTATGGAGTAGGAAGTAATGTCTTTAAACTAGCAGGATCTGTTATTTTTTATGGAGTAGTATCAGCATGGCTTTTTGGACTTATTAGATATTTATGGGAGGTTTTAATATGCTCTTAACTTTTAGAAATGTTTATATAGATAATGCTAGTACAGTATGTGGCCCTTATGAAGCGAAAGGACCTTTATCTAAAAACTTTGATAAAAAATATATAGATAACTTATATGCCTGTGAAAAGTCTTTTGAAAAAGCTGAAATAAGATTACTTGAAGATAGTATCAAGATACTACTTAAAAAGACTAAATTAACTTCTAAAGATATAGATTTAGTAATAGCAGGTGACTTATTAAATCAAATAACATCATCATGTTATGGATCGCTAAATTTAAAAAGCCCATTCTTAGGTATTTATACAGCTTGTGCTACTAGTATTGAGGGTATGTTAATAGCATCTACTTTTATCGATAGTGGTAAAGTAAATAATGCCCTCGTTTCTTGTTCCTCTCATAATATGTCAAGTGAAAAACAATTTAGAAATCCTACAGAATATGGAGCCCCTAAACCACTTACTTCAACATTTACCGCAACAGGAGGTGCAAGTGTTCTTTTATCTAACAAACCTAGTAAAGTAAGAGTAGTTAATGGTCTTATTGGAACAATTGTAGATTACAATCAGAAAAATCCTTTTAATATGGGTGCTGCTATGGCAGGTGCTGCCGCTGATACTCTTTATAAATACTTAACTGAAACTAATACTAAAGCTAGTGACTATGATCTTATACTTACAGGTGATTTAGGTAAATATGGAAAAGAAATATTAAAAGACTTAATGAAAAGTGAATATAATATTGATTTATCGTTAAATTATAATGACTGTGGTGTTTTACTCTATGATTTAGAAAAACAAAAAGAAATAATGGCTGGAGGAAGTGGACCAGTATGTTCTGCTTTAGTTAATTATAGTACTATTTTAAAAGGACTTATGGAAAATAAATATAAAAAAGTATTACTAATTGCAACAGGTGCTCTTTTTTCTCCTATAATGCTTTATCAAAAAGAAAATATCTTATCAATTGCCAATTTAATATGTTTGGAGGCGATATAATGTATTTTATTAATTCATTTTTATTCTGTGGAATTATCTGTTTAATCGCTGAATTAATATTAGATAATACCAAACTAACACCAGGACATATTACAGCTATTTTTGTATGTATAGGAGCATTTCTTGATACTTTTTCTATCTATGACTTCTTTATTGCAAAAGTAGGAGGAGGTGCCCTGCTACCTATTACAAGTTTTGGTCATTCTCTAATTCATGGAGCCCTACTAGCCGCTGAAAATAGTGGAATTATAGGTCTCTTAATGGGAGTCTTTGATTTAACTGCCGCTGGAATAACCGCCGCAATTATCTTTACCTTTATCTTTACTTTAATTTTTAAAGCAAAAGATTAAAAACTGTTAATAATAATAGTAGGAGGTCTTAATTATGAAGATAATTTTAATACTATTATTATTTTTTTCCTGTGATAATGTCCTTGCCAAGACTATTACTACTCCTTATATTAAAGTAGAAGAAGTTAATTCTAATTATCAAGTTAAATCTAATGAGCAAATAAAGAAAGTTACGTACTATAAACAAGAAAAGATAAATAAAAACTATAAATACTTAGAAGACGCTAATAAAGAATACCCTTTTAAAAGTAATGAAGTAATTTATGGTAAATACTCATCTTTTGATAAAGTAAAGAAAAACGATAACTCTTTAGATGAAGATGTAAAGACTATCTATTATTATAATGCTTTAAAGAAAATAGATAGTATAACTATAAAAGATATAAAAAATCTCTTAATAACTAAAATAACCCTAAAATATAAAGATACTACGATTTATGAAGGTAGTTCTAAAAATATCAAATTATCTAAGAAATATAGTCCTGAATATTTAACACTTAATATAATATGTTTTCTAAATCAAGAAGATATAAAAGGTAGTTTTAGAATAGTAAATTCTAATTATATTAATGAAAAGATAACTGTTACTAAGAAAGGTTATAATAAAATAAAACTTAAGTTAATAAATCATTTAGTAAAAACTCTTTATGATGAAAAAATCTTAAAAACATCGAATATAGAAGATAAATTTTATATAAAAATTATTTCTAAAGAAAAACTTTATCGTTATCGTAAGAAATATTATAAATGTTATAAGAACGATTTTTTAATAGATACTTCAGTTCATGATGGTTATAAAGTAGTAGATACTATTAATAAATATTATCTTTATCGAAAAGAAATAATAGAAGTATATGATGATATAACTCTTTCTAATTATTTAGATTTATCTAAAGTAATAAAGAAAAGTACTATTCCTTTAAGTAAGTTAAATTTTAATTATTTTAATAACTGTTCTAATACTAAATTAACTATTAAATATCAAGATTTTAAAGAAAATATAGATATTACTTTTGATTGTATAACTTATCCTAAAAGTAAAGTTAATAAAGGTAAAACTAAATCCTTTATTAAAGAAATATTTGGTATTTTGTTTAAGACATTATTTTTAAGAAATTTGTAAATTAAAATAAATAACTACTTCTGTCGAAAGCCTTGTTAGTTATTAAAGTATTAATTATTATTAAAACAAGAAAGGACTGATTAAAGTGACAGAAGAATTAGCTTTAAATTATATTGGCTTAGTTAAAAATATTACTAGTAAATATCATTATAGAAGTGATTATGATGATTTGTTTCAAGCAGGTATGGTAGGCCTACAAGCAGCGATAAGAAAGTATGATAGTAGTAAACAGACAAGCTTTACAGATTATGCATATCTTTATATAAAAGGAGAAGTATTAAAAGCACTTAACAATGATTATATAGTACATATGCCAAGTGATGTTTATAAACTTAGTAAAGATATTAAAGATATAAGAGAATACTTATCACAAACCTTAGGACGTGAACCCACTACTTTTGAAATATCTTATATGTTAGGAGTAAGTGAAGAAAAAATAGTTAGTGTTATGAATTCAATTACTACTCCATATAGTTTAGATAATAATTATTTAGATGATGATTATAGTCTCTATAACAAAATAGCTTTAATTGAAAAGGGGTATGATGTAGGTGTATTAGATTTAAAAGAAGCACTTAGTAGTCTTGAAGAAAGTGAAAGAGAACTAATTACTTCAAGATATTATCAAGATATGACTCAAAAAGAAATAGCAGAATCTCTTGGATTATCTCAAGTACAAGTAAGTAGGAAAGAAAGTAAAATATTAGAAAAACTTAGAACTAAAATTGGTTAAACAACCTATTGTAATAATTTCTAAAACATATAGACAAGTATATATCTAATAAGATAAAGTTTAATTGTGAAAAAAGTATAAATATATTATTTCTATAGTTTTACTAGTAGGCCTTAATTTTCGTGCTAATTCTAGAGCTGTTTGGTTAATTTTCCCTTTTTTCTTATAATAAGAAAGTCATATCTAAGAACAAAAAAAGTATTGACAAACGTATTTTGTTCATAGTACACTTTTGTTACTAAATAGAAGTTCATCATATGAAAATATATATAGCATATAAATAAGGAGTAAAAAATGAAAAAAATATTATTAGTTGTAGTAGATATAATATTATCACTATTAATAACATTCTTTATATTTGAAATAATGAGTTGGTATGACTTTGGTAGTCCTATAACAAGTGTAGTATTATTTAGAATAGTTATATGTTTTGTTATAATATTCATCATTTTACTTGGCTTGATGCTATTAGTAAAAAAATTAAAATAATGGTATATTTTTGTTTTATAATTTATTATATTTATCTAAAAAAACTAAGTCTAATTACATTTAATTTTATATGCATATAATTAAACAAATTGCATAAAAATATTAAAAACAACATATTTTAAGAGAAAAAGTCTCTTAAAGTATTGCGTTTTTATAAATAAATGATAAAATATAGTCAAAAAGAAGGGATGTTAATTATGTTGTTACAGTTTAAATTTAAAAATTATAAATGTTTTTATGATGAGACAGTTTTAGATTTAATGGCAACTGGAGAAAAAAGACATATTGATTCTACAATTGATATCAATGGTAATAAAATTTTACCAGTTATAGAAATTAATGGCGCGAATGCTTCTGGTAAAAGTAGTACACT
The DNA here is from genome assembly GCA_944363755.1 of uncultured Bacilli bacterium. Classification (GTDB taxonomy): domain Bacteria; phylum Bacillota_I; class Bacilli_A; order RF39; family UBA660; genus Onthousia. The sequence goes on along the minus strand of CALVVC010000024.1, from coordinate 260 downwards.
TGAAGCATTGCATTTTATGTTTGAAATGATTAAAATGTCAACTAGAATTGATGTTAATAAAGATTTACCAGCAAATCCTTTTGCATTTAGTAATAATGCAAGAAATGAAAATAGTGAATTTGAAATTTCTATTTCTCTTGGTGATTACGAATATAGATATGGATTTTCTATGAATAAAAATGGTTTTGATGAGGAGTGGCTATATAAAAAGAAATTTTCTTCTACTACTAAAGCAACTCAAAAAATTATTTTTGAAAGAA
>CALVVC010000023.1 GCA_944363755.1 uncultured Bacilli bacterium | reverse complement strand
GACTTCAATCTAGAAGACAAACCAGAAAAGTTTATTGCCTATACTCTAAAAGACTTAGAAACAGCGATGGACTTTGCTCTTATTAGTGAAGGAATCTTAAAGAGTGATAAAGTTTATGATTATGCTAATGTACTTTCTGTTAGATTACATAGTCTTGCTAATAGTCCTAATCATGTATTCTTTGATTCAAATTCTTTTATATCTAAAGATACTTACTTAGATAGATTATTTACTAATATGGATGGTAATAGATGTCAAATAGTAAATTTTAATATAAGTTATATAGAAGATAGACTTGCTAAAGTAATAACTAAAATAATTTCTAAGCTTATTTTTGATACTGCTGTTACTAATGAAAATCGTGGTAGTATTCCATATCATATTATCATTGAGGAAGCTCATAGATATGTTCAAAAAGATACAGATACGGAAATACTTGGTTATAATATTTTTGACCGTATTACTAAAGAAGGACGTAAATATGGAGTTTTATTAGGCTTAATTACCCAAAGGCCTAGTGAACTTTCTGATACGGCAATATCGCAATGTTCAAACTTTGTTATTTTAAGGACTTTGCATCCGAAAGATTTAGCATATATTAAAGATATGGTGCCATCTATTTCTTTAGAAGTTGCTAATCAACTTAAAAATTTAAAACCTGGTAATGCAATTGCTTTTGGTAGTGCTTTTAAAGTTCCAATTAATATGCAGTTTGAAAAAGCAAATCCAGAACCACTATCAAATAATGTAGATATTAAAAATATTTGGTATAAAACTAATTAAAGACTTTTCTAATTATAAAAAATGTGTTACTATAATATATATTTAATAGGAGGATGAGATAATGGCTTTAGATAAATTAAAAAAATTAATAAGTAATGATACTGAAGAGTTTGAAGAAGTAAAAGAGGAGGAGTATTATAAAGTGAGTAGAGAAGAATATATGGATGATAATGGTGTTGCTGGTAGTAAAATGATGTTACTAGAGCCACGTGCTTATTCAGAAAGTCAACAAATAGCAGATTACTTAAAAGAAAGAAATGCAGTTGTTGTTAACTTAAAACGTGTAACACCTGATCAAGCGAAAAGAATAGTAGACTTTTTAAGTGGTACTTTATATGCTATTGGTGGTGATTTACAAAAGTTAGGAGGAGGAATATTTTTATGTACTCCGAATAATGTTAATGTAGAAGGAGAAATAACTGATGATGCTCCACCAAAACCACAATCTAAAAGAACTAAAAAACAAGAAGACGATGAATTTGATTGGTAATAACCCGAATTAAGGGATGTGATAATAATGGACAAATTTAATTATGAAGCGAATGGTTATAATAGAGCTGAAGTTAATAAATTTGTAACAGATGTAATTAAAGAGACAGAAGGTATAATTAAAAAATGTAAAGACCAGAAAAAAGAAATAGCAGATCTTAAAGATAAATTAAGTCATTATGAGGATTTAGAGAATACTTTAAAACAATCTTTGATTAATGCTGAACAGACTGCTGATAATGTTAAGAGGCTGGCAAGAGAAGAAGCTAATATTATTGTTAGTGATGCTAAACATAATGCTTCAAGGATAGTGGGAGAGTCATTATTAAAAGCTAGAAAGATAGAAGATGAAGCAGATAGATTAGAGAAAAATGTTAAGATATTTAAACGTAAGTTAAAAATTATAGTAGAACAACAAATGGCTGTAGTAGAGGAAATAGAAACACTAGACTTAGAAGATAAATAGTCTAGTGTTATTCTTCTAAGAAAGGAGGATTATGAAAGAAGAGAAACAACTCGAAAAATTAATTTTAAAATATTCTGCTGCCTTAAAAACATTAGAAACAGAAATTAGTATTTTATTACAAGATTACGAACTAGAAAATAACTATAATCCTGTAGAACATATAAAATCAAGATTAAAAACATATGAAAGTGCTAGTAAAAAATTAATAGCAAGAGGTTATGAAGTAACAACTAAAAATATAGAAGAACATGTTCATGATATGGTAGGGATAAGAATAGTATGTTCATTTTTATCAGATGTTTATAAGATAGTAGAATTGATAGAAAATAGTGATCAAATAACTGTTCATGATAAAGAAGATTATATAGCAAATCCTAAGGCGACAGGTTATTCTAGTTATCATTTAAGTGTATATGTACCAGTTTACTTAATAGATGGTGTTACTTTAGTAGAAGCAGAAATTCAAATTAGAACAGTTGCTATGGACTTTTGGGCTAGTTTAGACCATAAAATTACTTATAAATTTAAAGGAGAAATACCAGAAGAAATAAAAGAAGGTATGCATAAGTGTGCTGAAGATATTCATGCCCTTGATCAAAAAATGTTAGAATTAAATAAAGAGATGCAAATAATTAAAGATGATCAAGAAGTGATTTAAAGAAAAAAGATGTAACTTATAAAATAGTCCCATCTTTTTTATTTTGCGTTTTCTGTTACTTCACATTTTTCTTGTTTAAACCATTAATATCATGTAAGATATTAATAGAGGGAAAGTGATGTTTGTGGAATTATTAGTACCAGCAGGAGATATAAATTCATTTTATACAGCATTAAATAATGGTGCAGATGCAATTTATTTATCAGGTAAAATGTTTGGGGCAAGGGCTTATGCTAAGAATTTTACTGAAGATGAATTAAAAACAGTTTTAAAGCTTGGTAAAATTTATGGTGTTAAGATATATGTTACGATGAATACTTTAGTAAAAGAAAATGAAGTAGAAGATTTTCTTAATGAAGTAGAATTTTTATATAATTTAGGAGTAGATGCTATACTTATGCAAGATTTTGGAATGATTTCTTTATGTTTAGAAAAATATCCTAATCTTACAATTCATGCTTCAACTCAAGTCAATAGTAGTAGTTATGAGACTATTAAACTTCTATATGAGATGGGAGTAAAAAGAGTAGTGCTTCCAAGAGAAATGAGTATAGATGAAATAAGACAAATAGATATACCTATAGAATTAGAAGTCTTTATTCATGGAGCCTTATGTGTAAGTTATTCTGGTAATTGTCTCTTTAGTTCGATGTTAGGTAATAGAAGTGGTAATAGAGGAGAATGTGTTGGTAGTTGTAGATTACCTTATAAATTATATAAAGATAAGACATTAATAGATTCAGGATATCTTTTATCTATGAAAGAGTTAAATACATCTTTAAATGTAAAGGCTTTACCTAGTAATGTTACTAGTTTAAAAATAGAAGGTAGAATGAAAAATCCATCTTATGTAGGTTTTATTACTAAGTATTATCGTAAAATACTTGATGGAGAAGAACTTACTAATAATACTATAGAAGACTTAAAGAGTATGTTTTATAGAGGCTTTACTAAAGGACATTTATTTAATGATGAAGATTTAATTAATAAAAAAAGTCCTAATCATTTAGGAAGTCATTTAGGTATGGTTATAGATGTTAATGATGAGAGAATTAGAATAGAATTAGATAAACCTTTATTACAAGGAGATGGAATTAGATTTAAAGAATCTAATAAGGGAATGATAGTTAACTATCTCTATGATTTAAAAGATAACTTAATTAATAAAGGTAGTTCTAAACAAATAGTTGAAGTTGATAATAAAGTTAAGTTAACTAGTCTAGATGAAGTTAGAAAGACTACTGATAAAAGCCTTGAAATAACAGATTTTACTATTACGAGAAAAGTCCCTATTAATATAGATGTAAAAGCTAAAGTTGGAGAAGAATTTGTTTTAACTTTTAGTGATTTATCTCATACTGTTACTTATAAAGGTAGTATAGTAGAGAAATCTATTAATAATCCTATATCTAAAGATAGATTAATTACTCAGTTAGAAAAGTTAGGTAATACTCCATTTATTACTAAACATATAAATATAGATATGGATGAAGATATCTTTATTAGAATAGGAGACTTAAATATTGCTAGAAGAACTCTTTCTGAAAGATTAATAGGAGAAAGATTAAATGACTATAAAGAACCTATTATTAGGGAAGTATGTTTTGATAAGATAAATACTAAAGAAGTAATAGATTTAGATAATTATAGAGAAATAGATAGAAATCCTTTTTACCTTAAAGACAGTTTAAAAGATAAAAGTATTGTTAGTAATCTATTTAGACCAACTACTAATGTAATAGCCTCATATCATTTAAATGTCTTTAATTCATATACTGTTTATTATCTTTATAAATTAGGATATAAAGCTATTACTTTATCAGTAGAACTTAATAGTTTAGAATTAAAAAATTTAATAGAGTCTATTAGAAAAAAGTATGGTAATATTCCAATAGTTATTAAAACTAAAGGTTATGTAGAAGTAATGCTTATTAAAGGTAATATCTTAAATATAGATAAAGATACTCCTTATACTTTAGTTAATGTTAAAAATGATAAATTTAAAGTATATTTTGATGGATGTTGTACTCATATTAATTCTAGTTATAGTCTTAATTTAGATGAAAAAGAATTAACGTTTGATAATGTTTATTTTATGGGGGAAGATTATGAAAGTTAAAAAAGAATTTTATTTACCTAATAAAGGTGTATTAAGTTTATATGATATAAGATATTTAGAAAGTGATTTTAATTTAGTTATAAAAAATATTTCTGATAGTTTAAAATGTGAGGCTTCTGCAGAACTTTATAATTCTATTAATAGTAAATTGCCTTCCTTTGAAGATAATGATTTGAAAATGTTTTTTTCTGATTTAAAAACACGAAGTGAAGAAAAGAAGGAAAAACCATTTTATATGTTTAAAGATACTATGCCAGAAGATGAATTTATAGAATATTTAACTCCTATTGATTATAATCATCAGTCTTATTTACAGCTATTTAACCAAATTAATACTAATTCTATAACTTATCAAGAAAGTCTATATGGATTATCATTTCCTACTAATATTATTGCTTTTGAGAAAATTGCTAGTTTCTTAAATAGTGATAATATAGATAAATATCAAAAATATCTAAGAGAATATTTAAAAGTTTTTAATTTTGAATATAGAGAAGTTTATTCTAAAGAAGATTTAATTAAAGAAGAGTTAAATCAAATAATTAAGAGTGATTTTAGTAATCTATTTAGTAATAAGTATTCTCTTGAAAAACAGATAGAAGAAGAGTATCATAGAAAACAGGAAATGGCGAAAGCGAATGAAAGAGTTTTAAGATTGGGCAATAAATTTTATAAATAAAAAGGAGGAGTCGAGTTTTCTCGATAGTGGTAATAATGGATAATAACAAAAAAGAAATAGTTACAACTTTATTTATGCTTTGCATTGCTTTTCTATTTAGTGTGTTTATGTTAGTATTTTCTTTTACTATAGAAAATATAGAAAATTATGAGATGACAACTGGTTATTTAATTAGTTATAAAGAAGTTAATAATTCAGATCAAACAATGTATAATCTTGTTTATTCTTATACCGTGAATGGAATTGAATATACTGTCTCTTCTTCTGGTGAAAGTGGAATATTACCTAGAATTAATAGTCCAAGACCTATAAAATACAATCCTAATAATCCGGAAGAAGCTTATATTCCTTCTTTATCATTAAAGTTTTTATTTTCATTTTTAGGTATATTTGGTATTAATGTAACTTCTATTGCCTTTATGATTGAAACTAAAAAATTAATAAAAGATGGAAAATTAAAAACTATAATTAATTTGTTTTTAGGGTTTATACCAGGTGTTCTTATGATATTTCTTGGTTATATAATTACATATATAGCGACTGGATATTTTTCTTTTATTAAAATGTTTACTTATTATACTAATAGTATGTTAATACCACTTTTATTTGCAGTGGCTTTCATAATAGTTGGTATGATAAGTATAATAATGCCTTTATTTAAGTATTTTAAGAATAAATATTTAAAAAATGTTAATTAGGTAATAGATATAATCTAACTGCTATTACTTTTTTTAATTCTTAATCTGTGGTATACTAAGCTAGTAAGAAAAAGGAGGAACTATGGATAAGTTAAGTAGAGAAGAAGTACTACATGTTGCTCATCTAGCTCGTATTTCTTTAACGGATGAAGAAATAGAAAAGTATAGAAGAGACCTTAAAGTTTTAATGGATGATATAGATAAAATAAAAGAAGTTAAAGACTTTGATAGTGAGATGATGTATACGCCAATTAATGATAATACTAGATTAAGAGAAGATGTTGTAGGAGAAATGTTAAGTGCTAAGGATGTAGGAGTTAATGCTCCTAAAAAGAATGGAAGTTTTATAGAAGTGCCGGTGATGATAAATGAGTAAATATTTAGATTTAGATATAAGAAAAATACATGAGTTATTAGTAGAGAAAAAAATAACTCCTCTTGATTTAGTAGATGAAGCTTTAGAAAGAATAGAAGATGCTAAAGAGTTAAATGCTTTTATTACTATTAATGATAAAGTAAGAGAAGAAGCAAGTACTTTAGGAGAAGTAGATCCTAATAATCTATTTTTTGGTATTCCTATTGCTATTAAAGATAATATTGTAACTAAAGGATTAAGAACAACTTGTGCATCTCATATTTTAGATAATTTTATACCTATTTATGATGCTACTGTTGTAGAAAAAATTAAAGATAAGAAAATGCTTATTATTGGTAAAACTAATATGGATGAGTTTGCTATGGGGTCTACTAGTGAGACTAGTTACTTTGGGGCACCACTTAATCCTTTAGATAAAACAAAAGTTACAGGAGGAAGTTCTGGTGGTAGTGCTGCAGCAGTTGCTGGTAAGCTTGTTCCTCTTGCTCTTGGTAGTGATACAGGTGGAAGTATAAGAAATCCTTCTAATTATACAGGTATTGTAGGATTAAAGCCTACTTATGGAAGGGTTTCACGTTATGGTTTAGTTGCCTATGGTTCTAGCCTTGATCAAATTGGTCCAATGACTAGAACTGTTTATGAGAATGCTTCTCTTTTAAATATCTTAGTCGGTGAAGATGAGAAAGATTTAACTAGTGTTAATAAAACTAAAGAAGATTTTACAAGACTAATTGGTGAAGATATTAAAGGATTAAGAATAGCTTTACCTAAATATTTTATTAGTGATATTGTTACTAAAGAAGTTAAAGATAGAGTAATGGAAGTTGTTTCTTATTTAAAAGAACAAGGAGCTTTAATAGATATAATTGATATGTCTTATTTAGATACAGCAGTTACTATTTATCAAGTTATTACTATGGCTGAAGCTAGTAGTAATTTAGCTCGTTTTGATGGTGTGCGTTATGGATATAGGACAGAAGATGCTAATAGTGTAGATATTATGTATGCAAAGACTAGAAGTGAAGGCTTTGGGAATGAAGTTAAAAAAAGAATTATGATAGGTTCATATATTTTAAGTGGAGAAAATGCTAAAACTTATTATGATAAAGCTTTGATGATAAGAGATGATATTACTAAAGAATTTAATAGAGTTTTTAAAGACTATGATTTAATTATTGGACCTGTTGCAACTAGAGTTGCTCCACTTCTTGATACTTTTAATGATGATCCTCATAAAGCTTTTATGGATGATGTTTTAGTAATACCTGTTAATATGGCAGGACTTCCTGCTATGTCTATTCCTATTGGTACTAATAGTAAAGGATTACCTATTGGTTTACATATAATAGGTAAAGCCTTTGATGAAGCGATGATTTATAAGCTTGCTAGTAATATAGAGGAGGTGTTTTAAATGAGTAGTTATGTTCCTACAATAGGTATAGAAGTACATGTAGAAATTAAAAGTAATAGTAAACTTTTTTCAAGTAGTGCTAATACTTATGGTATGGCTACTAATACAGCGGTTAATGTTATAGACTTAGGTTATCCTGGAACACTTCCTACTGTTAATAAAGAAATTATAAGACAAGGAATACGTACTGCTCATATCTTAAACTGTGATATTACTCGTAAGATGCATTTTGATCGTAAAAATTACTTTTATCCTGATAATCCTAAAAATTATCAAATTACGCAAAATAGAACACCTATAGGTAGAAATGGTTATGTAGAAATAGAAGTAGATGGTGTAAGAAAAAAAATAGAAATAGAAGAGTTACATATTGAAGAAGATACTTGTAAGAGTGCTCATCGTGGTAATGTTAGTTTACTTGATTTTAATAGAGCAGGAGTACCTTTAATAGAAATAGTAACTAAACCTTGTATAAAAAATGGTAAAGAGGCTATGGCCTATCTTACTAAATTAAAAGAAATATTATTCTATGCTAATATTAGTGACTGTAAAATGGAAGAAGGAAGTATGAGGTGTGAGCCTAATATTTCTATTAGTAAAGATGATAATTTTGGGACAAAAGTAGAAGTTAAAAATGTTAGTTCTATCCATAATGTAGGTCTTGCTATAGACTATGAGATTAATAGACAAGAAGAAATGTTAAATAATAAAGAGACTATAAAAGAAGAGACAAGACGCTTTGATGAAAAAAAAGGAAAGACTATTTTAATGCGTGTTAAAGAAACGGGTAATGACTATAGATATTTTATTGAACCAGATATTCCTTATTTAGAACTTACTGATGAATTTATTAATGATTCTTTGAAGAGTTTACCTTTACTTCCTGATGAGTTAAGAGAAAAATATAGTAAGTTAGGACTTAGTTCTTTACAAATAGAAAAATTAATTAATAATAGAAGTTTAAATGATTATTTCTTAGGACTATTAGAATTTAAAACTAACTATGTAATGGCTGTTAATTTATTATTATCAGATATATCTTCATACTTAAATAAACATAATAAAGTGATAACTGATACAAATCTTTCATATGAAAAATTAGTTAGTATTATAGATAATCTTGAAAGTGGAGATTTATCTAATAAAAATGTTAAAGACTTAATAGATTCTTTAATGGAAACTGATAAGAGTCTTGATGAGTTAAAGAAAGAATTTAAAATAGAAAATATTACTGATGATAGTTTTATTAAAGATATAATTACTAAAGTAATAGAAAATAATAGTGAAAGTGTAAATGACTATAAGAGTGGTCATGATAGAGCTTTGAAATACTTAATGGGACAAGTTATGAAAGAGGCTAAAGGAAGTGTTAATCCTAAGAAAGCTAGTGATATGTTAAGAGAAGCTTTAAATAAGTAATTGATAAAAATACTTATAAATTTAAATGCAAAAGGAGATATCATATGAAAAAAACTTTAATAATTATAATACACTTTTTATTAACAATTATTGCATGGACATCTTTTTTATGGCTTAGTTGGTCACTAATTGCAGTTCTATCATTAGGTCATATAGTATTATTAGAGTCATGCAATGGATGTTTTCTTTCTCATGCACAATTTAATGATAAGAATAAAAATAATACAGCTTTTTATGAATGGTGGTTTGAAAAAATAGGAATTAAAAATTATAATAGAAATAAGTTAAAAATATTCATGAGATATTGGGTCCCACTAATTATAGTTTTACTAGGAATAGTTCTTCAAGAAATTTTTAAAATTAATGTTTTAATTTAACATAATAAGTAATTGATAACTTTTAAATAATATTATATAATAATTATACTAGGAAGTGATGAATGTGAATAATTTTATTAAAAACAATAAGGTTACAGTGATAGCCTTTATTATCTGTGTAATTTTTGTTATATTAGTTTTTGCTCTTAAATTAACTTTCTTTCCAAATGAAGGAACTGCTATTTATGGGGATAGACTTGATGGTATAGAGAAAGTAGAAATAACAGATAGTGATCAAAAAAATATTATTAAATCTTTAGAAGAAAAAGATGAAGTAAAAAATGCTGATACTGATATAAAGGGACGTACTTTAAATGTTCTTATAACTGTTAATGATGATGTGGAATTAGATTCATCTAAAGCTTTAACTTCATCTGTTATTGATAATTTAAAGAAAGATCAAACAGGATATTATGATATTCAAATATTTATAAGTAAAGATAATGATGATACAAGATATCCTATTATAGGATATAAACATCAAGATAAAGATGAATTTTCATGGACTAAAGATAGATAGGAGGAACTATGAAGAAAAAATTATTAATCATTCTTCCTCTTTTAGTTGTTGTTGTTGTGTTTGTAGGAGTGTTTTTCTATTATAATAGAGAAGATGCTAAAACTTCTTTAACAGTTAATGAAAAAAAATGGGTAGAAGATAATGATACTAAAATGATAGATATAAACATTATTAATGATTATCCTTTATATGGTCTTAATGGGGAAGGAGTATTTTTTAGCTTTTTAGATGATTTTGAGAAAAATGTAGGTTTAGAATTCAATAAAATAGCTTATTCTAAAGATGGTAAGATAGAAGATAATAAAACTTATAGTTTTAAAGTTTTAAATAATGAAGATGAACTATCTAATAATGATTTATTGATTGCAACTGATGGTTATATTGCTATTTCTAAAGAATATAGAAGAATTAATAGAGTAAGTGATATGTCTAATATTACTTTTGGTGTTTTTAATTCTGATATGGCTGAAGTTAGTTATTATTTAAAGACAGGAACTAATCTTGCTTTTAAATCGTATGATACAATAGATGAGTTATTTTCTTCTTTAGATAATGATGAAGTAAGTATGATTATAGTACCTAATACAATGTATTTGGATAAGACTATTGAAAATAATAGTTATTATATAAATTATTACTTTACAGAAATGTCTAAAAAATTGGTATTAACCTTAAGTAGTGATAAATCTAATGCTAGACTTAATACAATTATTAGAAAATATTTTCTTAAATGGCAAACTGATAATTATGTAGATGAATATAATAGTGTATATTTTAATTACTATATAAAAGAAAATGAAGTAAGTTCTAGAGATTCTACAGATTTAGTTAAGAAAAATTATGTTTATGGTTATGTGGAAAACTATCCATATGAAGTAGATGTAGATGGAGTTGTTTCTGGTGTTGCTGGAGAATACTTAAAAAGAATGAGTCGTCTTACTGATATTAGTTTTTCATATAAGAAGTATGGAAGTGTTGAGGCTTTAAAAAAAGCGATAGAAAAGGGCGATGTAGATATTTATTTTGATTATTATAATTTTGATAATCTTAATGATGATTATAAAGCGACTATTTCAACATTTATAGAAGATTATGTTATATTAGGTAAAAGAAGTGATAATTACGTTATTAATTCTTTTGAGAGTTTAAAAGATAAAAATATTGCTATGGTAGATAATACTTCTTTATATAATTACTTTGAAAATAATAGTAGAAGTGATATAACTGTTTATGATAATATTAGTGATTTAGTTAAGAATGCTAATGATAAAATGTTAGTAGTAGATAAAGAAGTATATAATCTTTATAAGAATTCAACTTTTGAAGGTTATGATGTTTTATATAGTGATACTATGATGAATGATTATAAGTTTATGGTTAAGAATAATAATAATACTTTCTATAACCTATTTAATTATATTATTACTACTAATTCTTATTATAACTATAGAAATAGTGGTCTTGTAGATATTAGTAGGTCTATAGTTGAAAGAAGTAGTTTTATGGGCTTATTCTTAATTATCTTGGTAATAGTTTCTGTACCATTAATTGCTTTAGTATTCCTATATCTATACTTTAAACATAAACATAAAGTAAAGAAAGTTAAGAGGGAAGATAGACATAAATATACAGATCTTTTAACATCACTAAAAAATAGAAACTATTTAAATAAAAAAGCACCTGATTGGGAAGCTAGTAAGGTGTATCCTCAGGCAGTAGTTGTAATTGATTTAAATAATGTTAAATATGTTAATGATAATTATGGACATGAAGAAGGGGATAAACTTATTGTAACTGCAGCATCAATGCTTGTTAATACACAGTTAGAAAATAGTGAAATAATTAGAACAGATGGTAATGAGTTTTTAATTTATTTAGTTGGTTATAGTGAAAGACAAGTAGAAACTTATGCTAAAAAATTAGAAAAAGAAATGAAAAGTTTACCACATGATTTTGGTGCTAGTGTTGGATATAGTATGATAGAAGATGATATTAAAACATTAGATGATGCTATTAACGAAGCAACACTTGAAATGATGACGAAAAAGCAAGGATTAAAGTAGGAGAGTATAATGAAAAAAAGTAAGAAAATGAAAATATTTTTAAGAAAAGTTATTTCAATAATTAAATTACCAGAAATGAGAATCTTACCAGGACATCTTGCTTTTTTTCTTGTTATCTCAATTATTCCTTTAATTGCCTTAGTAGGTGCTATAGGTAGTGAATTTGGACTTCCTGCTACAAGTATTAAAGAAATACTAGAGTCAGTTGTACCAAGTGATGTTATAAATTATTTAATTCCTGCTAATAATGGTAGTAATTTACTAAGTTTTAATATGATAATTTTCTTTTTCGCTGCATTCATTCTTGCTAGTAATGGAACTTATTCAATAATTAATACTTCTAATGAAATATATAAAGTAAAAGATAGTAGTGAGATTAAAAGAAGAAGTAAAGCAGTTCTTATGACTTTAATTTTAGTAATACTTTTTTTATTCTTAATATTAGTACCTGCTTTTGGAGATATATTAATAAAAATAATTACTAATTCTATTCATAGTGATAGTCTAACAAGTTTAGTTGAGAATACTTATAGAATTTTAGAGTATCCTATATCATTATTCTTAATATATTATAATTTAAAATTACTATATACAATTGCCCCTGATACTAAAATAAGTACAAGAAGTACAATACCAGGAGCTTTGTTTACAACTATTATGTGGTTAATAAGTTCTAAAATATATGCTTTTTATGTGGATTATTTTGCAAGTTATAATGTATTTTATGGAGCGATGTCTAATATTTTAGTATTATTAATTTGGGTTTATATCCTAGCTTATATCTTTACACTTGGAATGTGTTTTAATGCTACAGGAGTAATACAAGAAACTCTA
>CALVVC010000022.1 GCA_944363755.1 uncultured Bacilli bacterium | reverse complement strand
GGCTCGTTCCGCCTCGTGATGAGTCCTAGTCCGTAAGGACTGGATGAATGTGATGCTTGAATGCCTTTGAGTAAAAAAATGTAACTTTGATATTAGTTACATTTTTTTAGTTCTTAGATTTTTTATTAATACCAAGAATCGCTCCTATACTAGTTGTTAAAAGTATTATTATGCTATAAATAAAAGTTCTAATATCAATAGGACTATTTAATGTTATTTTTAATATAAGCATCATAATTAAAAATAATGCTCCTAATTTTAAACCTTCAATTATTCCGTGTTTAATAGATTTTTTTCCTAATAAAAATGCATTTATGAAAAGTACAATTAAAACAATAGTCATTTTCATAATATTATAAATATTATTATTTATAATATTAAAGTAATATACTATATTTAATACAAAACTCAAAAATATTATACTTATTAAAGTCAATAATAAACTTTTTCCTAATTTTTTTAAATAATTCATTTAGATTCACCTAGTAAATAGTATGTATATTATAAAAAAATATGATTTATTTATACTATTTGCTAGTTTTTTTTGAACTTTTACTATATAATTAAAATTATAGTAATATAGGATGAGGTGATATTTGTGAAAAAGCAAAAGAAAGGTTTTACTTTAATAGAATTGCTTGCTACTATTATAATTCTTGGATTGTTAGTTACTATCGCTTATATTAGTGTTACTAGTATCTTGAATAGAGGAAATGATAGTTATTATAAAAGCCAAGAAAATATGCTTCTTTTAGCAGGTAGAGAATATTTTGCAGATCATAGAAGTGAGTTGCCAAAAGATATTGGTAATACTAGTAATGTTTCTTTAGAAACATTAATAAAAGAGAAATATATAGATAAAGTTAAAGATAAAACAGAAGATGATTGTGATGATGAAAAAAGTGGTGTTACTGTTCAGAAGATAACAGATAAAGATTATCAATATTATGTAACACTTGTATGTAATAATTATGAAACTAAAGGGGATAAAACTAAACCAATAATAAAGTTTTCTCCAAATGAAAATTCAAGTACAAATAATATAACGGTTAAGATGGAAGTAACAGATAATAAAGAAGTAGAAAGTTATAGATATGTGATAATAAAAGATGGAGAAGAGTATAAAGATAGTGGATATCAAAATTATACAGGAGAAATAACAATTGAATTAACCGAGAAAGGATTATATGAAATAGTTGGGTATGCATATGATTCAAGTGGTAATAAAAATAGTAAACGAAGTGGGAAATATTCAATCCATGAAGGGATAGATTGTTCTAAAGTTGAGTTTACAAGTAATATAAATGCAAGTACTTGGACTAATAAAGATATAACAGTAGGAATGAAATTACCAGACAATACATATAAATGGGAATTAAGTAAAAGAGTAGATGAAGGAGAGTATAGTCTAGTTGATAATTATATAGGTGTTACTGATGGAAATTTAACTTTAAATACGGAAGGAAAACATCAATTAAAGTTAGTATTATATGATAATGAAGGTCATAGCTGTATAGCGACATCAGAAGAGTATTATATAGATAAAACCGCTCCTACTTGTGAAAGTAGTGGGGGAAGTACATCTTGGACAAGTAAAAATGTGACTTTAAAAGGAAAATGTATAGATAGTGGTAGTGGTTGTGTTGATGATGCTTCTAAGCCATATAAGGATTCAGGAGAATGGTTTAATCAATCACCTGGAACTGTAACAGATAAGGTTGGTCATACTACAACTTGTCCAGCTAATCAAACAGTAAGAATAGATAAAAGTGACCCAAAACTTTCAGTTGTATTAAAGAAAAAGAAAAATTCTACTGATTTAAATAATAACTCTAATATTGATTCTTTAAGTAATTATAGTAATAATACTTGGTATAGTGGTTATGTGGTAGCAAGAGCAAGTTGTAGTGATGATTCTGGTAGTTGTAGTGTTTCTTATAAAGTAACAGGAGCTTCTACTAATACTAATGGTTATGTAAATGGTAATACAAGAAATATTAATGCAGAAGGTACAAGTACTATAACATTTAAAGCAACAGATGCAGCAGGTAAGACAGTTACTAAGTCATATACAATTAAATTAGATAGATCGATGCCAACTCCTGGTATAAGTTTTAAAAATGTATGTTCATCAAAATGTACTAATAAAAGTGGTACAAGTTATAAAGCTGAATCATGTAATATAACTGTCTCTTATGAAGGAAGAAGTTGGAATTTTACAACTACTGAAAAAGATAATTCAGGAGGATCTGGTTATGCACATTGGTATGCTTACTTTAAAGGAACAGCAGGAAATAACTGTAGAGATAATGGTAAAGGTTTAGATTGGAATAAATGGTATAAAGACTCCTCCGGTTATTTTGGAAAACAAGGATGTACAAAAGGAGTTTATAAAGTAAAAAATGAAGATAAGGCTGGAAATCAAAGTAAAGAGTTAACAATTAATATTACATATTCGTCAAGTTGTGGTTAGGAGGAAATAATGAATAAAAAAATAAGGATTACAGGTATTATAATAATTAGTATTCTTCTTGTACTTTTGATTTCAATAATAGTGTATAATGTTATATTTCTTCCTTCTATAAAAACAAAAGAACAAGAAGATAACTTTCCTCATGTTAGAGAAGAAAAAAATATAAAAGAAGAAATTAAAGGTCTTAAAATATGTAAAAAAGGTATAGATTGTAACTATGATACAAGTTATTATACAACTATATCGACTTCTTTAAAGTCTACTGTTCTTACTAATATTATTAAAGAAATTAATAATAAAGTTAATGAATTATATAATATTAGTAATTACTCTACAGATATGACTATAAAAGAATGTTCTAATGTTTCTAATTTATATGAACGTAGTATTATGACTACAAGTAATCTTATTATTTATGATAGTAGTGATATTATAAGTATGACATTAATAAGTAATGAGACTAATTTATGTACATTAGTATCTAATCAAGAAATAAACGTTTATTTATACGATGTGAAAAATGATAATATTTTGACGGGGGATGATATTAAAAAAACATATGATATTACAGGTGAAGAAATATTAACTGCTATAAAAAATAATATTGAACAAATAAATATTAATGAATCTAAAAATTATATTACTAATATTACAGATTATAATATTTATATAGAAACAGATGGAACGATAGGTGTGTATTATAAACAACCTGAAAATAATAATTATTATAGTCTATTATTAAATAAACATATATAAGAGAGCATATGCTCTCTTGTTCTGTTATAAAATATATGTTAAACTTAAATAGAAAGAGGGAATACATATGAAAAAAATCATTTTAACTGGTGATAGACCTACAGGTAACCTTCATTTAGGGCATTATGTAGGATCATTAAAAAATAGAGTAAAGTTACAGAATGAAGGTAATTATGATGAAATGTATGTGTTTATTGCAGATACTCAGGCTTTGACTGATAATTTTAATAATCCTAAAAAAGTTAGAGATAGTGTAATAGAAGTAGCATTAGATTATTTATCTATAGGACTTGATCCAAATAAAGTAACTATTTTTGTACAGAGTATGATAAGAGCATTACCTGAGCTTACAATGTATTATATGAATTTAGTAACTTTAGCAAGATTAGAGAGAAATCCTACTGTAAAAAGTGAATTAAAACAAAAAGATTTTGGTAGTAGTATCCCTGTAGGTTTCTTAAATTATCCTATTAGTCAAGCAGCAGATATAACGGCTTTTAATGCTACTATTGTACCTGTTGGTGATGATCAATTACCTATGGTAGAACAAACAAGGGAAATAGTTAGAAGTTTTAATAATATATATGGTAAAACTCTTTTTGAACCTAAGGCAGTAATGCCTGATAATGAAGTTTGTAGAAGACTTCCTGGTACTGATGGTAAATCTAAAATGAGTAAAAGTTTAGGTAATTGTATATATCTTAAAGATGATAGCAATACAGTTAAGAAAAAAGTTATGAGTATGTATACAGACCCTAATCACATTAGAGTAGAAGATCCTGGAGATACTAAGAATAATACAGTATTTATATATTTAGAAGCTTTATCGAATGAGGAGCATTTTAAGAAGTATTTACCTGAATATAAAAATTTAGATGAACTTAAAGCTCATTATGAAAAAGGTGGTTTAGGTGATGTTTTAGTAAAGAGATTCTTATATGAAGTTATAGAAGATATTTTATCGCCTATAAGAGAAAAAAGAAAATATTATGAAGATAATATTGATCTTGTTTATAATATATTAAAAGAGGGATCAAGAAAAGCGAATAGACATGCAGATGAGACCCTAAAACGGGTAAAGAAGGCAATGTTAATTGATTATTTTGAATAGAATTATTGGTAAATAAATTAAAATACTTCATATGGAGGGATTATATGTTTCGTAAAAATAATAAAAGTGATGAACTTGATTATAAAGCTATTAATAGATTTTTTAATACTTCTAATAATCTATTAAAATTTGTCCTTGCTCTAGTTATTATACTTGCTATACTTCTTGTAACTTATTTAATTAAAGAGTGGAATATTCTTGGTATTATTGGTACTATTTTATCAGTAATATCTCCTGTTTTTATAGGCTTTGTTATTGCTTGGTTATTAGATCCTCTTGCGACTAAATTTTCAAATAAAATGCCAAGAGTACTTGCTTGTATCCTAACTTATTTAATTATTTTTGGAAGTATTATATTAATACTTGTATTTACTGTTCCAACATTTTCTAGTGGAGTTAGCGATATAGTTTCAGTTGTTCCTGATATTGTTGATAATGCTCAAGACTTTGCTAGTGATATGTTAGAGAATTTAGGAGATAGTAAACAAGTTGAAAATTATAAAAATACGATGCTTAATAAAATAGAAAGTGTTGGAAGTGATATTGCAAGTACTCTTCCTAATACTATATGGAACTTTGGTAGAGCTTTTATTAGTGGTGCTACTAATATAGTTTTAGGTATTATGATAGGTTTTTATCTATTGTTTGATTTCCGTAAATTCCAAGGACATTTACTTAGCATTATACCTAAAAGTTGGCATAAGAATGCTAAGGATTTGATGAGACGTATAAATGGAAAATTAAGAAGTTATGTAGGAGGGGTTTTACTTGTATGTTTTCTTGTCTTTATTACTCAGTCGATTGGCTTTAGTTTAGCAGGACTTAGCGCTCCATTTCTATTTGCCTTGTTCTGTGCCATTACCGATGTAATACCTTATATTGGACCTTGGATTGGTGGTGCTCCTGCTGTTATTGTTGGCTTTACAATTGATCCAATGGTTGGAGTGTTTTGCCTTATCTCAGTAGTAGTTTGTCAATTACTTGAAAATAATTTCTATCAACCACTAATTATGGGTAAAACTATGAAATTACATCCTGTTACAATTATGCTTGGACTATTGCTTTTTAACTATTTCTTTGGTATGATAGGAATGATAGTTGCAACACCTCTTATCGCTACATTTAAGATAATTTTTGAATTTATTAAAGAGCACTCTTTATTAGGGGAAATATTTAACAATTATCAAGATAATAAGAAAACTGTGAAGGAAAAGAGTACAAAAGAAAATCTTATTAAAGAGAGTTAATGGTAGGTGGAAATTAACTAAGATTCTTTTAGAAAGCAAATTCCTGAGTTTTTTAGGGATGACCTTTATCAAAATTAAGACCAAAGCAGGATGGTAACGTGTAATATACACTCCTACAGTGGTCTTTTTTATGTTTTTTTAGGAGTTGGTTTAGATGAAGATATTTTTATTAGCTGGTAAAGCAGGATGTGGTAAAGATTTACTAGGTAGTTATATGAAGACTAAATATGATTTTAAAGGTGATAGCACTTGCATTCTTCATATAACGACACCTTTATATGAATATGCTAAAAATTATTTTAGTTGGAATGGAGATATGAGGGAAAAACCAAGAGAATTCTTACAAGAGATGGGAATAGAAGTAATTAGAAATACTTTACATAAAGATACTTTTTTAGTAGATAGATTATGCGAAGATATAGATATCTTAAAACATTACTTTTCTGTTTTTATTATTACTGATGGGAGACTTGTTAGTGAATTTAACTTGTTAAGAGAAAGATTTCCTGATATTAAGATAATTCATGTAATTAGAGATAATTATGATAATAAATTAAGTCCTAAAGAAAAGGAACATATTACAGAAACAGATATGGAAAATTATAAAGATTATGATTATGTAATTAATAATACTACTAAAGATGAATTATTTAAGGAAGCAGATAAAATTATGGATATAGAAAGTGGGGTCGAATACTTATGAAAAAGCTTATCGCAGTCGTTGGAATGAGTGGAAGTGGTAAGAGTGTTTTAACCTCATACTTAGAAGATAAAGGTTATAAGAAGATATACTTTGGGGGAGTAATTTATGATAAGATGAAAGAAGAAGGAATTGAAATTACTCCTGATAGTCAAAAAGAGTTTAGAGAGAATTTAAGAAAAGAGCATGGTATGGGAGTAGTTGCCAAGATACTTTTACCTGAAATAGAAGATGCTTATAGTATGGGAAATACTGTTTTAGATGGCTTGTATTCTTGGGATGAATATTTAATACTTAAAGAAAAGTTTAAAGATTTAAAACTAATTTGTGTTTGCACAGATAAGAAAATTAGATATAATAGAGTTGAGTCAAGACCTGATAGACCTTTTAATCATGAAGATATTATTAAAAGAGATATTGCGGAGATAGAAAACTCTCTAAAAGGTGGTCCTATTGCTTTTGCAGATTATTATATTTTAAATAATGGAGACTTAAATAGTTTTTATAAGAGATTAGAAGAGATACTTGATGAGATTGATAATGAGTAATTTTGCCACTGTAGTGGCAAAATTAAGTGCTTTAATAGAAGTAGTTGTGCAACAACTGTTGCACAACTATAAATAAAAAAATAGTGATTAATTAGTGCAGATGCTATCTGCATAATTTATAGATATTAAAATAATACAAGAAGGAGAGAAGTAGAATGAAATATATGACTAGTAATGAAATAAGAAAGATGTGGATTAAATACTTTGAAGAACATGGACATAAATATGTTAAGTCAGCTCCCTTAATTCCTATTAATGATGATTCACTTCTTTGGATTAATGCAGGAGTTACTCCCTTAAAGAAATATTTTGATGGAAGTATTACACCAGAGTCTAGAAGAATAGTAAATATCCAAAAATGTATTAGGACTAATGATATAGAAAATGTTGGTGTTACTAAAAGACATCATACTTTCTTTGAGATGATGGGTAATTTTTCTATTGGAGATTACTTTAAGGATGAAGCGATAGAGTTTGCCTTTGAACTTTTAACTAGTAAAGAGTGGTTTGATATACCTAAAGAAAAACTTTATGTAACAGTATATACAAATGATGCTGATGCCTATAATAAATGGATTGAAGTAGGTATGGTGAAAGACCATATTATAAAATTAAAGGGAAATTTCTGGGAGATAGGAGAAGGTCCATGTGGTCCTGATAGTGAGATATTTTATGATCAGGGAGAGAAATTAGATGTAGATGGGACTGCTTGGGATAAATTTATTAATGATGAAGACCAAGATCGTTATGTAGAGATTTGGAATAATGTATTTAGTCAATTTAACTCTAAACCTGGTGTTCCTCGTGAAAAATATAAAGAACTACCTCATAAAAATATTGATACAGGAGCAGGATTAGAGAGATGGGCTTGTATATTCCAAGGTGTTGATTCTAACTTTGAGACTGATCTTTTTAAACCTATTATTAATAAAATAGAAGAGTTAAGTGGAGTTTTATATAATGGTGAAGTTGCCTTTAAAGTAATCGCTGACCATATGAAAGCGGTAACATTTGCTATAAGTGATGGAGCAAGTTTTGGTAATACTGGTAGAGACTATGTTTTAAGGAGATTAGTAAGACGTAGTGTTAGGATGGGTAGGACTTTAGGATTTAGTGAGCCATTTCTATATAAATTAGTTCCTACTATTGTTAATGTTATGGGAGAGGCTTATCCTGAGTTAAAGAAAAATTCTGGTGAAGTAGCAGTTTATATCTTAGATGAAGAGAAACTATTCTTTAATACTTTAGAAGATGGAGAACGTCGTCTAAAAGAGATTATGTCTGATGATAATGATAAAGTAATTAGTGGTTATGATGCTTTTAAATTATACGATACATATGGTTTTCCTTTAGAACTTACAGAAGAAATTGCTAAAGAAAAAGGTTATACTGTTAATATAGAAGAATTTACTGATTATATGAATAAACAAAAAGAGCTTGCTAAAAAGAATGCTAGAACTAAAACTGCTATGGCCAGTCAAAAGAAAGTTTTAATGGACTTTACTAAGCCATCAACATTTGTCTATGGACTATATCGTTTAAAAAGTAGTGTTCTTGCTATTGTAAGTAAAGAAAAGCTAGAAAAGAGTTTAGATCACTCTGGGTATATCATTCTAAAAAGAACTTGTTTTTATTCAGAATCTGGTGGACAAGTTAGTGATACAGGTATGATAGTTGGTAAAAACTTTAAAGCAAGAGTAGTTGATGTTTTTAAAGGCCCTAATGGTCAACATATCCATAAGATAAAACTTTTAGATGGTATTATTCATGTTAATGATGAAGTGGAAGTTATCATTGATAAACAAAGAAGAAAAGAAATAGAAGCGAATCATTCTAGTGTACATATATTACAATATGCTCTACAGATGGTAGTTAATAAAAATATTAGACAAGCAGGTAGTTATGTAGATGAAGAGAAACTTAGATTTGATTTTACTTGTCCAGTTAAGATTAGTGATGAAGATATAGTTAAGACAGAAGATTTTGTTAATAATATGATAAAGAAAAATATTATTACATCAACAGAAACTATGCCACTTGATAAAGCGAAAGAACTTGGGGCAATGGCTTTATTTGGAGAGAAATATGGTGATACAGTTAGAGTTGTTAAAATAGATAAATCTATAGAACTTTGTGGTGGTACTCATGTTGCCAATACTAAAGATATAGGCGATGTTGCTATCTTTAATTTTGAATCTAAAGGAAGTAATACTTATAGAATAGAAGCTGTTACAGGTAGTAAAATATCTAATACTTTATTTGAAGTTATTAAGCCATATAATGATGAGATGGTTAAATTATTAATAAAAGCGAAAGAAATACTTGCTCTTGCAAAAAGACAAAATATTGATATAGATTTTGATGTTGAAATTGATAATAGTGCCCCAACATCTTATAAAGATATTATTTATAATCAAAATGAACTTTCTTATATCCAAAGTGAAGTTAAAGCCTTAGAGAAGACTTATAATAATGAAGTTGAGAGATTGACTTTATCAAGTTTAGATACTTACCTTTCTAGAGTAAAAGAAATTAATAATAAAAAGTTATTATATTTAGAACTTGATAATATTGAAATGTTCTTAGTAAAAGCTATGGCAGATAATTTATGTAATAAATTTGATGAAGTAGTAGTTTTACTTGCTAATATTAAAGAAGATAATAGTGTTAACTTTATTTGTCGTAGTTCTATTCCTTCAGTTAATGCAGGTTATATTATTAAAAACATTACAACTGCTTTTGATGGTAATGGTGGAGGAAGTAATACATTCGCTCAAGGTGGTATTAAAGATAAGAATCATTTAATTGAGATAAAAAATGCTGTTGAGGATTTAATTAATGAATAGTTATTTAATTAAAAATAGTTCTATTAGCCTTATAAATAAAAAAATAGAGGATTTAATTAAAGAATTAAATTTTAAGGGATCTAGTATTACTACATATGATTTAGAAGAAGATAGTATTAATCTTTTAATAGAAGATGCTGATACTATCTCTTTTCTAACACCTAGAAAGGTAATAATAGGGAAGAATTTATCTAATAATAATTTTTCTGATATAAGTATTAAAACTCTATCTAAATACTTAGATAATCCTAATAATGATGTTTTATTAATATTTACTACTACTAATATAGATACAAGAAAAAAGATTGTTAAAGAAGTTATTAATAAACTTACTTTAGTTAATATTAGTAGTGATACTAAAGAAATAATTAAAGATATATTAAAAGACTATGATGTAGAATATAGAGTTATTAATCTTTTAGAAGAGTATTATAGTGATGATTTAGAAAGACTTATTAATGAGACTAAAAAACTGGCTTTATCATTTATTAACACTAAAAAAATTACTTATAAAGATACTCTTAATTTATTAGTTAAGCCTTTAAATAATAAAGATAATCTTGCATTTGATTTAGTTCGGGAGATAGCTTTAAAAGATAAGAAGAAGGCTTTAAATATCTATAATGAACTACTTAATTACAATATTGAAAGTTATGCTTTATTTGGTCTTTTAGAAAGTCAGTATAGATTACTTTATCAAGTAATGGTTTTAAATAAGAGAAATATCTCTTATAATGAGATTTCTAATATTTTAGAAGTACATCCCTTTAGAGTTAAAAAAACTTTAGAATTAGTTAGATATTATACTTTAAAAGAAATTAGAAAAATACTTAAAAATCTTGCTGATATTGACTTTAAAATAAAAAGTGGTATCTATGAAAATAATATAGTTATAGATTTATTAATATTAAATATCAAGTAGTACTATACTTGATATTTTTAAACTTTTCTGCTATAATAAGCCTACATTTTAAAGGAGATGGTAACATGATTACTATTGAAAATGAAGAAACTGTTAAGAATAATCTTTTAATAGCAATGAATAATGCAAGTTCAATAGAAGAATTATTAGAATTAAAAAGACAATTTACAAAGATATTTTATACTAAGTATTATACTCTTAAACAAAAATGCTTTTATGAAAATATAGAGCGTATTGCTTATATTAATACTCTTAGAAATATAAGTAATATTGTTACAGACTTAGTTAATAATATTAGTATTGATGAAATTAAAGATAAATATAATGTAACATTAAAATCTATTAAAAGAATGCTTAGTCTTTATAGTAAAAATGGAATATATAAAAATAAAATAACAGAAATAATAAATAAAATTAATAAAATAGAAGAAGATAAAAATATAAACCATGATTTGGATTTTCTTTGTGCAAAAACAGCAGTACAACTTCTTATAGATAATGATGTTAAAAGTGAACGGGAAGTTTCTTCTAAAACATATATTAATAAGAAAGATTATAAACTTTATTTACATATTCTTGAAACTAAAAAGCATCCTTTATATTATAAATATCATGATATAACTACTAATCATAAAAGGATATTATGTAGTAATGCTAGTAAGGCAAATAAAAAGAAAATTTCTCTACCTTCTTTTAGAATAGATGACTATACAAATAAAGATTTAGTTAATATCTTAAGTAATAGTTATTCTAAAGAATTTGTAAACTTTGTCTCTTACTATAATTTAAATAATATAGTGTTTTCTTCTATATTAAAAATGAATAAGAGCTTAATCTATGAAATTGCTAATAATAGAGAAAATATACATTATATATATGATTATTATGTTTTTATGTATAGACAAGTAATAGAAGAAGTAATTAGGGATATTAAACTCTTAAGTAAGAATGACTTTAAATCTCCACTTGATTTATATAAATATTATTCTAATAATTATAATCTTTTATATCTTGCAAAAATTGCTAAAGAACTTCCTGATTTAAAAAATAATACTTTATTATTAAGTTATGTAGAGAAACTCTCTAGTTTATTTGTTTATTTAGATGAGAAAAGTCTTAATAAAATTAAACTTGAAGGTAATATGTTCTGTCTTAGTGAAAATATTAATTTTACGAGAGATTTATTTGTTAAGGCTCTAGAAGATATTGAAGATAAAGGAATGCCTTTATTAAAAGGAGTTTTGTTTACCTCTATAAAAAGACAAGTTGATATTAAAAATAGTAAAATTAAAATTAAATAGCTATGTTAATTAATAATATATTTGATATAATATATTAAAAGAGTTGATAGATAATGAAGAAAAGTTATATAAGAACAAGACAAGGAATTTTTCCTGTTACCGTTTTTGAAAAGGATATGTATGATGTTAATCTTCCTAAATATCTTGGTAATGATATTAATGCTTTGTTAAAAGGAATTAAAGAAAATAGTACTTTACTTGATTGTTTAATGGATGAAGTATATGGCTCTATTAATAGTGCTTACTGGGATGGACAAATTAGTGAAGAACATGCTAATCATTTAAGAGAAAAATATTTATTATTAAGTTGCAAGGAAAGTGGTGATAAAAATGTTAGATAATTTTAATAACTATGAAATAAGTAAATTTAAATATTATGATGGCACAAATGGTAATAAAATATGTCTTTTGGATGATTATGGAACAAAATATATGTTAAAAACACCTCCTCTTAAGAATAAAAATACAAAAAATAAGTATTATACTAATGGATGTATTTCTGAACATATAGGATGTTTAATATTTAAATGTTTGGGTTTTAATACCCAAGATACTAAACTTGGTATATATACAGTAGATGGTAAAGATAAAATGTGTGTATTATGTAAAGATTTTGAAACAGATAATAAGAAATTATTTAAATTTGCAGAGATAAAAAACGCTATAATATCATCAAGTGAAAATGGATTTTGTGTAGAATTATCAAGTGTTTTAGAAGCAATTGAAGAACAGAATAACATTAATCCTTTAATATTAAAATCATTTTACTTTGATATGTTTATTGTAGATGCCCTTTTAGGCAATTTTGATCGTCATAATGGTAATTGGGGATTATTATTAGACGATGTAAACAAAACTAGTGAGATTGCTCCTATATATGATTGTGGAAGTTGTCTATATCCTACGTTAACAGATGAAGAAATGAAGAAAATATTGAATGATCCTAAGGAAATAGAAGCAAGAATATATGTTTTTCCTAATTCGATTTTAAAAATTAATGATAAGAAAATTAATTATTTTAATTATATAAGCTCTCTTGTAAATAAAGACTGTAATGAAGCATTAAAGAGAATTGGAAATAAAATAGATTTATGTAAGATTAATAAAATCATAGATGAAATAGAGGGAATATCTGATATAAGAAAAGAATTCTATAAGACTATGTTAAGATTACGAAAAGAAAAAATTATTGATTATTCACTTAATTTATTGCATGAAAAAGAAGGATTTTAATTTTCCTTCTTTTGTTTTTCTATATATAAGTATATCTCTTTTAATTTACGTTCATAACCTAAATCTTTTGGATGGTAATATTTTTTATTTTTTAACTTATCGGGTAAGTATTGTTGTTTAACAAAAGCATTTTTATAGTCATGAGG
>CALVVC010000021.1 GCA_944363755.1 uncultured Bacilli bacterium | reverse complement strand
TATACTTTTCTTGTTCTTTAAATATATTTATCTCAAATTTTATTTTTTCCCATTCTTTTTTAGATTCTTTCAAATCTTTCTTTTCATACTCTACAAATTCTTTTATCTTTTCATCTATAAACATAAAATCCCCCTTTACAAGCAAAGTTATTGTATCACTTAATAATAGTATTATCAATATCATAATTTTTCTTTTTTTAGCATATCTATTACTGGTGATATTATGGCTAGTTTTAGTTATGCTTTTATTTTATCTACTTTAGCAGGTTTATCTACTTTAATTGGCTTTGTTCCTTTACTTTTTAATTTAAAAAATGAAAAAAATATTATTCTTTCATCTCTATCTTTTGCAAGTGGTGTAATGATATGTGTTTCAATAACTGATTTAATACCAGAATCTTTTAGTTTATTAACCTCTATTTTTAAAGGTTTCCCTGCTCTTTTATTTTTATTAATATTTATATCTCTTGGAGTTATTATTTCTATGTTAATAGATAAATTCTTACCTAGTAATGATAATAAATCTATAAGTAATAAAAAACTATATAGATTAGGTCTTGTCTCCATGCTTGCTATTATTATGCATAATATCCCAGAAGGTATTGCTACTTTTCTATCTAGTTCTACTAATATGAGTTTAGGATTATCTCTTGCCCTTGCTATTAGTTTTCATAATATCCCAGAAGGAATAAGTATAGCGATACCAATTTACTTTAGTACTAAATCTAAACTTAAAGCTTTTTTCTATACTTTAATATCAGGATTATCTGAGCCATTAGGTGCAATACTTGCCTATTTATTTTTATCTAGTATTATTAATAACTTTATTATGAGTATAATTTTATCTATAATAGCAGGAATTATGATACATATTAGTATTTATGAACTATTAAGTGAATCTTTAAGTTATAAAAAAAGAAGATTAACACTTATCTTCTTTAGTATAGGATTTATTTTTATGTTAATATCACATTTCCTATTAGGATAATTTTTCACTTCTAATTGATTAACACTAATTTTTATAGTACAATATATTTATGAAAAAGATATTAATTAGTTTAATTCATCTTTATCAAAAGATGCCCCTTACAAGTCATGGAGCTTGTCATTTTTATCCTACTTGTTCTAACTATATGATTGAAGCGATAGAAGAATATGGTTCTATTAAAGGATGTTTTCTTGGTTTTAAAAGAATATTAAGATGTCATCCTGGAGCAAGATATGGATATGACCCAGTTATAAGGAAGGAGAAAAAGAATGAAAAGAAGTGTTAAAAATTTAGGTAAGATTGCTTTCCTTAGTATGGCAATTTTACTTACTACTACAGGTTGTAAAAGTGATGATATGGAGGATATTGAGATAGTTACTACTAATTACCCTAATGAATATATTATAGAAAGGCTTTATGGAGATCATGCTAAAGTAAGTAATATCTATCCTGATGGAGTAAATACCAGTGATTATAAATTTACTAATAAACAAAAAAGAGATTTTGCTAGTAAAGATTTATTTATCTATACAGGATTAGTTAATAGAGAAAGAAAATTAGCAGTTGACTTATTAGATTATAATAAAAATTTAAAAATAATAGATAGTTCCTATGTCCTTGATAATGATTATACTATGGAAGAAGTCTGGTTAGATCCATCATTTATGTTAATGATGAGTCAAAATGTTAGAATTGGTTTAAAAGAGTATATAGAAAATAATTACTTAAAAGAAGAAATAGATGAAAACTATGAAGAGTTAAAAGTTGATGTTTCAGAACTTGATGCTAATATTAGACTTGCTGTTGAAAATGCTCCTCATAAAACAATAGTTGCAACTAATAATAATTATAAATTCTTAGAAAAATATGGTATTAAAGTATATATACTAAATGATAATACTGATGAAAAAGATTTAGTAGAAATAAATGACTTAATTAAAAATGGAGATATTACTAAAATATTTAGTTATAAAGATATCAAAACTACAAATAATGTTCAAAACTTAATTAACACATACCCTAATAGTTTAGAAATTATTAATTCTAATAGAATAATAGTTTTAAATGATGAACAAAGAGAAACAGAAACTGATTATTTAACTCTTAT
The DNA here is from genome assembly GCA_944363755.1 of uncultured Bacilli bacterium. Lineage (GTDB taxonomy): Bacteria > Bacillota_I > Bacilli_A > RF39 > UBA660 > Onthousia. Next base: position 11,520 of record CALVVC010000021.1, on the reverse strand, counting down.
GAATCAAAATTTAGATAATATTAGAGAAGAATTATATCATAATAATTAAACCTATAAGAACTCAAGTTCTTATAGGTTTAATTATTTTCTTTTAAAATAATCTTAATATATCATAGAATGTTACATAAATCATTAATAACATCAATAAAAATAATCCAACTGTATGAAACTTTGCTTCCGTTTCAGGTTTAATAGGACTTCCTTTAATCTTTTCAATTATTATAAATAAAATATGTCCTCCATCAAAGGCAGGTAATGGTAAAAGATTAATAAAACCTACATTTATTGATAGAAATGAGAACAAATAAAGAAGACTAGCTAAACCACCACTTGCTTGAGCACCTACTACTTCATAAATACCTACAGGACCACTTAATTGACTTAATCTAATTCCCCCTGTAAATAAATTTAAAATAGTAACCCACATTTGTTTAAATAAAGAACCCGTCTTTACAATTGTATAATTTATAGCAGAAAGAAAGCCATGTTCTTCTTTACCTTGCATACCTATACCATAAACATATCTTTCTTCACCATCTACTTTAATCTTTTCAGGTCTTATATTATAAGTTTTAATATCACCATTTTCTTTTCTAATAACAAATTCATTTTCTTCTTTTGGATTAGCTATTGTTATATATAAAGATATATCATCTATTGTCCAAATATCGTGTCCATTAATTTCTAATATTTCATCGCCTTTTCTAACTCCTGCAAGATAAGCAGGAGTATCTTTTTCCACACTAGATAAAACAGGCTCCATTGAAGTTGCACCAAAAACTAAAGAAATAAAAAATAGTACAAGTATAGCAGAAATAAAATTAAATCCTGCTCCAAAGAACATCACTATAAACTTTTGCCAAGGCTTCTTACCAGGTAATGTCCTATCTCTTGGCAAATTATCAACTTCCCCCTCTTCTCCTGCTAACTGACAAAAACCTCCTATAGGTATTGCTCTTAAGGAATATTCAGTCTCCCCTTTTTTAAAACTAAATAACTTAGGTCCCATACCAAGTGCAAATTCATAAACATATATACCCGTTAATTTAGCGAATAAAAAGTGTCCACCTTCATGTATAAAGACAATTGATCCTAATATAATTATAAATAATATTAATGTAACCATAGCACCTCCTAAATTAATCCCATTACTAATATAAATGCTAGTATTACAAAAATTAGACTATCTAAACGATCTAATATACCACCATGACCTGGTATAATATTAGAAAAATCTTTAACATTAAATGTTCTTTTAATAGATGAAAATACTAAATCACCTAATTCTCCTACAACTGCTAAAAATAGTGTTGTTAATATTAATATTGCTAAAGAAATACCTGAATCTATTACAGTATAATAAAATACAGAAGATACAAAAGTACCCATTAAAACTCCACCAATAAACCCTTCTATTGTCTTTTTAGGACTAATAGTAGGAGATAATTTATTTTTACCTACATAAATACCTGTTATAAGTGCAAAAGTATCTGTTATAACAGTTATAAGTAATAAATAAATTAAATAGTAAAGACTATAATTTCTAATTACTAATATCAAATTAAATGAAAGATTTATAAAAAGAAGTGAGCCTATCAAATACAAAGCATCATTAATATCATAATTCATCTCTTTTTTATTCTTTAATAATATAGGTAACAAAAATAACAAAATAATAAAACTTATTAACTGATAACTAATTTTAAAACTAAATAAATCTTGATTATAAGTTAAAACTAAGGAAAAAGCAGTTAATAAATAAGCAATTATCTTTATTAAAGTTGGAAACTCTTTTTTCTTTTCTCTTATTACCATTAATTCATGCATTGCTCCTAAAGCTAATACAGTCATTAGTATAGCAAAAGGTATCCCTCCTATAAATAATAATGGTACAAATATTAATATCATAATAATAGCACTTAATACACGTTTTTTCATATTAGAACTACCTCCAATCCTATAATAAGTATAATATATTTTTTTAATTTATACAATTACTTATGAAAATTTAAAATAATTGTGTTAAATAAATAAACACCCCAAAAAAACATAAAAGGATTACTTTAAGTAACCCCTAAAACTTATCAACATTAATCTTTACATATTTACCATCTTTTAGAGAACTACTAGCTTGCACTAAAGTTCTAATAGCATTAATAGTTTTACCATTTTTTCCAATTACTCTACCAATATCAGAATCTGAAACTAATACTTCTATAATAATTTCATTATCATTTTCACTAGGAAATTCTTTTATTGATATAGCATCTTCATCTAAGACAATATTTTTAATAATTTTCTCAGTTAATTCTACTAAATTCATTATTTACTTTCCTTTTTATTTTTAGATTCAGCATATTTTTTCATAATACCAGCTTCTTTAAAAAGACTTCTAACAGTATCAGATGGAATAGCACCGTTCCCTAACCATTTAAGAGCAACTTCTTCATTGATTTTAACATTTTTTTCATTACTTATAGGATTATAAGTACCAACTAACTCTAGATACTCTCCATCTCTTCTACTTCTTGAGTCTGTTGCAACTATACGATAAAATGGTCTTTTCTTAGCACCCATTCTCATTAATCTTAATTTTACTGCCATATTTAGCACTCCTTTCTTTTTTTACTGTTATAATTATACATAAAAAAAACAAGACTGTCAACCTTTTTTTGTTAACAGTCTCTTACGAACTATTCAGTAGAATTATCTAAGTATTCTTCATTTACTTCTTTATCAATTCTCTCATCTATTTCACTATCACTATCCATAATCTCTTCCCAGTCGTCAACTTCATCTAGAGTATTGATACGTACTTTAGTATCACCTACTAGTTCTATTCCTAAAGTTTTATCTATAGTACAGTTAATAACACTTTCATTAATTTCTGCTTTACTACAACTTGGTCCACTCAAACTTCTAATGATTACTTCTTCATTTTCTGTATCACTTGTTCCTTGAACATTTATAGTTTCTGTATAATTTTTAGTATCTTTTAAGACTTCTGTTTTAGTATCATTATCATAAGAATACCAAATATTAATATCATAACTTCCATTAATAGTTACTACTCCATTTGAAAAAGTACCACTAAAGTTATGATTAATCACCCAACACCCAAGAATTGTATTAGGACTATTAGTTACTTGTAACAATAAGTTATCAGTAAATTTTTTCTTCCCCTTACCAATAACTGCTTTTGTTACTATTTCTTTATATAAAGCCATACGTTTCCCTCCTCTAATTTAGTCTATGCTTTATTTAGTTAAAAAGTACAAAAAACTTACAGATTAACAAAAGGAAAGAAACAATTCATAATATGTTTCTTTCCTTATTTAATAACTAATCATTATATTTTGTTAATTGTTTAGTTTATTAAGTTCTTCAATACTTAAACCAGTACTTTCTGATACTAAATCAGTAGATACACCTTTATTAAGAAGATTTTTGGCAATTTTTATTTTCTCTTTCTTAGCACCTTCTTCAAGTCCTTCAGTTTTGCCAGTATCATAACCACTATCATATCCATCAAGTCTTGCAGAATTTATTTCTTTTCTTCTAACTAACTCCACATTGTAATCTGTCCTAAACTTATCATCTTCATTTAGTCTTTCTAACTTATCCACGATATATAACGCCTCCTCATTACCATTTGCAATCTCTCTCATTTCATCATATGATGTTGCTATCATCATCGCTGCAAATGTTTCTTCTTCGTTACTACCATTATATCTTACATTTTTTAGACTTTCAAGGTAAATATTATGGATTTTAATATCATATATTACGTCATTATACTTCTCATTTCTTAAAGTATAATCAATATTAATTGCATCAGGTTTTATCTTATAAAGACTATTATTAAAGTTAATTAAGAATGTTTTCATTTTAACAAACTCTTCTCCTTTTTCTAAGCCACCACCGGCAATAAGATAAAGATACATTCTATTTTTAATTAAGACTCTTTCTGAGACATCTTTATTCATTTCTACTATAATAAAATCTCTATCTTTCTTAAGTAAAATATCAAGTCTATAATCTCTTGCAACATTTCCACTATTTATCTCATTATCATAAAGAGTATATCCCTCTAAATCAATTTTAAAATAATATTTAATTACTTTTTCAAAAAAGAATCTACTATCTTCATCATTAAACATTCTTTTAAATGTTGTATCAGATAAAAGTGTAAAGAATTCTTTTTCTTTAGTTTCTTCTTTCATAAATACCTCCAATAATTTTTAATATTTCTACGTAGATGCCTACACTCTAACATAAGATAAAAGAGATTGCAATTTACGAAAATTAGTATTTGGAGGTATAAACACTCTCTAATTTTATAAATTCTTCTAAAGAAAATTAAAAATTGACCCTTAAAATCGAGGTCAATTTTAAAAATTACAACAAATTTTATTTATTTAAAATATCTTCAAAGATAACATTAAGTCCTTCCTTTATATTACTCATAATACTATTAATCTTTTTCTCTTTACTTAAATATTCTTTATATAAAGGAATAGAGTTTAATATTTCTAATTTATTATCTAATTCTTGTTTTACATTACTATCAAGGTAAGCACTTTTAACATAAGTCTTTTGTAAATTTTTAATTTTATCTATCAATTCTATTATCTCTTTATTAGATTTAATCTTTTCTTTTAATTCAAGATATTCTTTATAATCATCACTATCTTTAATTACTTTTACTAACTCTAAAGCTCTTGCTTCTATTTCTTCATTACTTACTAACTTTTCCATCTAAACTCCATGTCTTAGCTTCTGTTATCTCTACATTAACAATACTACCAATCTCTACATCATCACCTGTAAAATTAACTAATTTATTAGTATCACTATAACCAAAGTATTCTTTCTTTTTATCACTAATACCTTCTACTAAAACAGGTACTGTTTTACCAACAAGTTTCTCATTATTTTCTTTAAAGTATGTATTAACTATATCATTAAGTTTATAAAGTCTTTGTTCTTTTTCTTCTAAAGAAATATCATCAGAAAGCTTACTAGCAGGAGTACCAACTCTAGGTGAATAAATAAAAGTATAAGCATTATCATATTTACATTCACGAACTAAGTTTAATGTCTCAAGAAAGTCACTATCTGTTTCTAAAGGAAATCCTACAATTATATCAGTAGAGATTGTACAATTAGGAATCATTTCTTTCATCTTATGAAATAGTGTTAAATACTGTTCTTTAGTATAACGTCTTCCCATTAATTTTAAAATTCTATTACTACCTGATTGAACTGGTAAATGAATACTTGGCATAATATTAGGATACTTGGCAATTACTTCTATCATTTCATCAGTAAAATCCCAAGGATGACTTGTCATAAATCTAATCCTAGGTATATTTGTTTTAGCAACATCTTCTAGAAGTTCAGCAAGAGAATAATTATCATATAAATCTTTACCATAAGCATTAACATTTTGACCTAATAGAGTTACTTCTTTATAACCTTCTTTAATAAGATTATCTATTTCTTTTAAAATATCTTCTTTTTCTCTACTTCTTTGTCTTCCCCTAGTATAAGGAACAATACAATAAGTACAAAATTTATCACAACCATATATAATATTAACATAAGCTTTATATTTACTAGTTCTATCTACTGGTAGACTTTCTATTAAGTCTCCTTCTCTTGAATATACTTCTATTTGTTGTTTAGATTCACTTTTATCAAGTATTTCTGGTAACTGATAGAAGTTATGCGTACCAATAACAAAATTAACAAAAGGATATTTCGATATAATAGTATTAACAACTATTTCTTCTTGAGCCATACATCCACATAAACCTATCATTAAATCTCTTTTAGACTCTTTAATATGTTTAGCTTTACCAAGTAATCCAAAAGCTTTATTATGGGCATTTTCTCTAATAGAACAAGTATTTAATAAGACTAAATCAGCTTTCTCTATATCGTCAGTAAAATCAAAACCTAATAGTTCTAATATTCCTTTAATATTTTCACTATCATGTTCATTCATTTGACAACCATAAGTCTTTAAATAACACTTCTTACCTTTATATTTATTAAGATATTTAGAATCTAATTTATAATCAATTTTCTTATAATCTATTTTTGTACTACTACGAGCGACTTTAAAATCTGGTAAATGCATTTTATCACATCCTTACAAATTTAATTTTAAAACTTTCTCTACTTCTTTCATAGTATTATCTAAATTACTACCATTATTGATAATACTTGTAATGTGCCTTTTATTAATATTTTCTTCCGAAAAATCAAGATAATCTGCTAAAAATCTTCTACATAACTCTTGATATTTAGGTTTTTCTTCTTTTCTTTCCCTATCTAAAGCCCTTTGTAATCTAATTCCATCATCAATTGTTACTAAAAGGGAAATAATATTTTCTTTTCCATAATATTTTACAAATTGATCTAAACCTTCTAAAGTATTACTACCTACATAATTATAACTATCTAAATCAATACTAGAACTAGTTGTAAAATAATGCCATGGACCATAAGCAGTCTTATATGTTCTTTTTTCAATTATTTTACCTTCTTTTTCTAACTCTAACATTTCTTCTACAGTCTTAAAATAGTATTCTCTTCCTTCTATTTCTCCTGTTCTCATAGGTCTTGTTGTAGACATTATCATTTCTTTAAGTGCAAATTTATTCTCTTTAATTAATCTTCTTTTGATAGTATCTTTTCCAGAAGAAGATGGCCCCATAAATAAAATAATTTTACCCATAGTCTTTCACTTCTTTCTAAACAGTTATATTTTAGCATATAAACATAGAAAAAAGAAGATTTTATTTTCTTCTTTATACAGTAACTTCCATTAAGACATTTTTTACTATGTTATCCATGAAAGTTAATTTATTATTCATAAGTTCATTTTTAATTATATCAAAGTTTTTCTTAACTAAATCTACTATCTCTTTTACCTTAGGTAATAATCTAGTTTTCTTAGATAATTCATTTACAATAGTTTCTAAATTAGTTAATTTAGTATATTTACCAAACTCATCACTTTTAATAAAAGTATTATATAAATTATTAAATGAAACTAAATCAATGTTATTAAATCTTTTATCTTCTAATAGTTTTAGAGTTGTACATAAATTACCTGTAGATATTGCAATATCAAGAATTGTTTTCCCTTCATTATTTCTAATATTAGGATCAAGTTCTTTATTTCTTTTTAACTTTTTAATGATTTTTGCTGTGTTTAGATAGTTTTTAGTAGCAAGCAAATGAGATAAAGTATTACCATCTTTATTTTGATGATTAATATCACTATCTATATCATTAATATATTTTTCTACTAAATCATATTTCTTACTCTTTAAAAGTCTCATTAAAACAGTATTACCATCCTCATCTATTGTGTTTAATCTAACTGTTTTCTTCTTTATTAGCTTATCTACTAATTCTAGATGTCCTTCTTTTATAAGTTCAAATATCAAGGACGGGTCTTCTTCACAAGCAAGAGTTGCTTGTGTCTCATCGTAAAACATTTAAAACACCTCTTCTTTTTACGTGCGGTCTTTATTATACCATACACGCTTATGTTTTGTCAATTTTACTCCCACTATCAGTATGGCCAATCCCTTGATATTTATACATTATCTTATTTTATAAAACCTAATTGGTCTATTTATTTTAACAATCCATTCTTTATTTCGCATAAAAGTGATAAATAATCTAAATTAGCATTAGTTGAACAGGAAATACATATTTCATTCATAGAACTACTACTATAAGAAAAAACTGATGTTATTGATATATTGGTATCTAAATACTTTGCTTTTATTCTCCATGTTAGATATGGGTAACTTCCATATTTCTGATAAAAAGAATTAATATCTTTAAACTCTTCTTTAAACTTAGAACCCTCATATTTTTCTTCTATTGTGTCAGGAATCCATTCTTTACCCTCTCCATCATGAGACTTAAGTTCAACACTTTGCAACTCTAATTTATCATTATTACAAATAGAATAACATAGCTGTAGTTTAATCTTTTCTATATTTTCATCTGCTTTATAACTATAAAACGAAAATTTTTCATCATAAATTATATTTCTTTCTGCAAGTTCAAAAAATGAAGTAGAAACTTGATCATTTTTTGCAAAATCAAATTCTAAATACTTTTCTTCTTTATCTGATAATTTAAAGTTTACTAATTCAACTTTATAAGGTGCAGCATTATCAATATTGTTTTTAATTCCTTTATATGAATCAAAGATTGATTCTCCATAATATTCATAATTTTTATAACTTAATTTATATTTTAAAGCCACTTTTATATGACCAGCAGGAACAAAATTTGATTCCCTTTTTATATGTGACACAAATTCATCAATATTTAATAGTTCTAATTTAGTTTTCTCATTAATTACTAATGTATTTTCTTTTTCTATATATATTATTTTTTTCTTCATAATAAACTTCATCCTTTCAAATTATAATTTATTTTTTAGGTGTAATAACTTCTAAACCACCCATATAAGGTCTTAATACTTCTGGTACTGTTACACTTCCATCTTCATTATAGTTGTTTTCAATTACAGCGATAAGCCCACGAGGTGATGCTACTACGGTGTTATTTAAGGTATGAACAAAGTATGTACCATTTTCTCCTTTAGTTCTAATACCTAATCTTCTTGCTTGAGCATCTCCTAAAGTTGAACAACTACCTACTTCAAAGTATTTTTGTTGTCTTGGACTCCATGCTTCTACATCGCATGATTTTACTTTTAAGTCGGCAAGATCACCACTACAGCATTCTAGTTGTCTAACAGGAACATTCATATTTCTAAACACTTCAACTGTATAACGCCACATTTTTTCATACCAGTCCATAGACTCTTCTCTCTTACAGATAACTATCATCTCTTCTTTTTCAAATTGATGAACACGGTAAAGTCCTCGCTCTTCTAATCCATGAGAACCTCCTTCTTTTCTAAAACAAGGTGAGTATGATGTTAGTGTTAAAGGTAAATCTTCTTCTTTAATAATTTGTCCTTTATATCTACCTATCATAGAATGTTCACTAGTACCTATTAGATATAAATCTTCACCTTCTATTTTATACATCATCGCTTCCATTTCAGGAAAAGACATAACTCCTGTTACAACATCACTATGAATCATAAAAGGTGGAACACAGTAAGTAAAACCTTTATTTACCATATAATCTCTTGCATAGGCAATCATTGCTTCATGAAGTCTTGCAATATCTCCTGTTAAGTAGTAAAAACCTTCTCCTGATGTTCTTCCTGCTGCTTCTTTATCCATCCCATTAAGTCTTAATATTATATCAGCATGATATGGTATTTCAAATTCAGGTTTATAAGCATCTCCAAAACGTTCTACTTCAACATTTTCACTATCATCTTTTCCGATTGGAACAGAAGGATCCATAATATTAGGAATTACCATCATCTTACTTCTTAGCTCATCATTAAGTTTCTTTTCATCCTCTTCAATAGTAACTAATCTTTCATTAATCTTTTTAACTTCTTCTTTCTTTTTACTTGCTTCCTCTACCTTTTTTTCTTTCATTAAAAGCCCAATAGAACTACTCTCTTCATTACGTTTTTTACGTAATTCATCTCCTTCTTGTTTTAAAGATCTTATCTTCTCATCTAGTTCTACTACTTCATCTACTAGAGGTAGTTTTTCATCTTGAAATTTTTTCTTAATATTTTCTTTAACTAATTCCTTATTTTCTCTTACAAATTTAATATCTAACATAATTCCTCCCTTTCTAGCCGATAAAACAAAAAAAGAATGGCTTTTAAGGAGCTTTACAATAAAGTAAAGCGGTGCCATCCTTATTATACTTAATTTAGATAACGGTAATACCCGGAATAAAATCATCTAAAGAGTAGATAGTTAAGGTTTTATTACTGTTCTCACCAACCACAGTATCTCTTAAATAAAATTACTTAACATTATCTCTTGTAATCGACTTGATTTTATTATAAGGCTTAATTTAAATTTTTACAAGCATTTTTACTTAGTTTCTATAATTAATTTAATAGCAGTTCTTTCTTCTCCATCAATAGAAATATCTGCAAAAGCAGGAATACAGACAATATTTTTACCTGCTGGTGCTAGAAAACCTCTTGCAATTGCTACGGCTTTTATCGCTTGATTTAAAGCCCCTGCTCCTACTGCTTGTATTTCTACACTGCCACTTGCTCTAAAAACATTGGCAAGAGCCCCTGCTACTCTATTAGGGTTAGATTTTGATGAAACTTTTAGTGTTTCCATAATTTTATCATCCTTTCTTTTCTAAATTATTGTATGTAACAATTTAGTAAGAAAGAACAAAAAAAGAGTAAATTTAATTTAAAATAAACTCTCTATTTCTTCTTCTTTATTTTCTGAATTTGTAGATTCTACTTTAGGTGTTTCCTCAACTACAGTAGGTATTACTTCCTCTTGTTTTGGAACTTCAACTTGAGGTATTTCAACTTCTTTTGGAGTAACATTTAAAGGCTCAACAGACTCCATTTTTGGTTGTTCATTAACAGGTGGAGTAGTTGGCTCTACATTATTAACAGTTGGTATAGCCCCTGTATTTTCTAACGGATTAGCACCACCATATATTGGTCTATGTTGCTCACCAGGCACCTCAATTTTAGGTATAACAGGATTAGCACCACCATAAATAGTTTTAGGTTCTTCATTAACAATAGTAATTGGCTCTGCTGCTGATACCTCCTGATTAGAAATAACAGTACTATCTTGTACATTTTCAACAGTTACAGGTTGTTCTACCACCTCAGGTGCTATATTAGAAACTGTTTCCTCAGTTGGTTGTGATGAATCTGCAACAGGTGTAATAGGTACTACTTCTTCACCTGTTTCATTACCAACTGGTGTAGGCATCTCACTAATAACTTGATTAACCACATTGTTTTCACCTTGTTCTTCTACTTTTGATTCTATACCTGTATTATTACCAACAACAGGTGCAGCATTAATTACAGAATCCGTTTCTACAACACCATTTTGGTTAGCTTGAGGTTGTATAACATCAGGTTCAAGAGAAGCAACTGCAGGAGCAACATTTTCTACAACAGGTGTAGATATAGTAGGTGAAGTATTACTTACCGAATCTGTTGTTACAACATTATTTTGTTCAAGAGAAACAACTGCAGGAGCAGCATTTTCTACAACAGATGAAGTATTAACTACTTCCTCCACATCAGAAGCTTCATTTTTATCTTTTTTACCACTTTTACTTCCCGTTGCAATAAATATAATTAACGCAATTAAAAGTAATAAAACACCACCAGTTATTAATAAACCTGGAATTGATGTAAAAAAACTTAAATCAAAATTTGCTAATATCATAATGACTTCCATCTCCCTTATCTTATATATTAAATCATAACAAAAAAAAGATTAAAAAGCAAACCTTTTTTTCATTGCATTGAATAAAATTCAAAGTTCCCGTTTTAGTTAAGGTGGGAAGTTAGTCTTGTAATCAATGATATTTAGTAATAGT
>CALVVC010000020.1 GCA_944363755.1 uncultured Bacilli bacterium | reverse complement strand
TGGCATCTTAAGATATTACTACTCTTATGATATGTTAAAGTAATATCACAGTTAGGACATTTAACACTCTTCCCACAATTAGAACAAGTAACAAATGAAGAATAACCTCTTCTATTTAATAAAAGTATCACTTGCTCTCCTTTTTCAATAGTTTTATTAATCTCATCTATTAAAGGTTGCGAAAAATGTCCCTTAGCCTTACTAACTTCTTTATTCATATCAATTAACTCTACTTTCGGTAGTTCTTTACCATTAACTCTTCTTTCTAGGGTTACAAGATTATAAACATTTTTAAGTCCTCTAGCATATTCTTCAAGCATTGGTGTAGCGCTACCTAAAACTACTTTAGAATTATTAATTTCAGCTCGTTTAATCGCTACATCTTTAGCATTATATCTAGGATTATTTTCTTGTTTATAAGAATCACTATGACACTCATCTATAATAATAAGACCAAGATTAGATAAAGGTGCAAAAACAGCACTTCTAGCACCTATTACAATATCAACTTCACCTTTTACTATTCTTCTATATTCATCATATTTCTCACCATCAGATAAACCACTATGTAAAAGGGCAATATTACCTAAAAATCTTTCTTCAAAACGTTTAATTAACTGGGGAGTTAGAGATATTTCTGGTACTAAAACAATACTTTTTAAACCTTTCTTTAAATATTTATCAATTAACTCCATATATACTTCTGTTTTACCACTACCAGTAACACCATATAATAAAGACACTCTTTTTTCCGTATTTAAAATATTATTAACTGCCATATCTTGTAAAGAAGTTAATTTCCTAACCTTTCTTTCACCAATCTCATAATCTAGTCTATAAACTTCTTCCTCTTCAACTCTTAAGATATCATTTTTTACTAAAGTATTAAGAATAGATAAAGAAACATCTTTCAACTCATCACGATTTAATTTATTACTATCTTTAAATAAATCTATAACTTCTTGTTGTTTTTCTGTTATTTTTTTATTAGAAAAATCATTCAAATAATATACTTTTCTATATTTCTTATTAACATTACCCTTAATACTAGCTTTAAATCCTTTAGGAAGCATTACCTGATAACAACTAATTAAAGAGGAAAGAGTAGTTTCCCTTAAGTATTTACCAAGTTCTAATAACTCTTCCGTAAGTATTACCTCATCATCTAAAACATCTTCTATTTCTTTTAAATTATCTACATCACTATTTTTATCTTTTTCTAATATAAATCCTACTAAAGTTCTATTAGAAAAAGGCACCTTTACTCTTTTCCCCACTTCTATTTTATCTTCAAAAACTTTAGGTACTAAATAATCAAAGATTCTATCTACACTCTTACTAGTTATCTCTACTAAAACACCTATAACCACATTAAAACCTCCTAAAACTATAGTTCGTAAAATTAATTAAAGAAAAAAGACTTAAAGAAATAAAGCCATATAAACTAAGAAACCAAAGAATATTAAACTAACAATAAGTCCATTAACTTTTTCAAAGGTACTACTTTTATATTTAACACCTACTCCTATCATCATTAACGCTCCCCCAATTAATCCTCCTATATGAGCAGCATTATCAATACCTGGTACCATAAATCCAAGCAATAAATTAATAACTATTAAAGGAATTATTTGGCTCTTAATAACAGTACCTAAATATATACGATAATGATAACCAAAATAAAGTAAAGCTCCAAGCAAACCAAATATCGCTCCACTTGCCCCTACACTTAAAGCATCAGGAGTTACTACTACTGATAACAAAGAGCCACAAAGAGCACTAAATAAATAAACTACTAAAAATCTCCATTTACCAATAAAACTTTCAAGTTGCATTCCTATAATCCATAAAGCATACATATTAAAGAGTAAATGTGCAATATTAGCATGAACAAACACTGCTGTTAATAATCTATAATACTCTCCCATCTTAACAGATAATCCATAACTACCTAAATATGATATTACTATATCAGAATTACCTAAAAGCATAGGAATAAAGTATACTAACAAGTTAATTATTATTAAAGCATAAGTAATAATAGGTTTCTTAGGTGAAAATACATCTTCTACTTTTTCTTGATCTTTCATATTATGATTATTTATATCATTAGTAACTTTAACAAATAGTTCTATTCCCTCTTCACTAAACTTAAGTTTACGTGAAAGATCTGGAAAAATAGACTTTAATAATTTATTTTTCTTAATATCACTATCTTCGTGAACTTCCACTACTGTTATATTATTAGTTTTAAATTCATCTAAATTAACCGCTCCTCCTAAATCTAAAAAAATACTAAGAGCATTCAACTTAAATGATAGAGTTTTTTTCTTTATTTTTCTTAAAATTCTATTAGTCTTAAATATATCAAATTTATACTGTTCATCATTATGAATATATCTCATAACAAGTCTAACAACTTTATAATCTTCATCTAAATTCTCAAGCCAAATCTCATCTTCTGCACCTTGTAGTATTATAGGAGTATAGCCTTTTTCTGTAATAAAGTAATGAAGAAGTTTCATCGCTAGAGTATTTTTCTCATTCATATCTATAATATGTTCTTGCATAGATATCTCCTCCGTCTTATATTCTATCATATTTTACCAAATAAATAAATATATTCCTAGTTTCTTATAAACACTAATCTATCATGTATAGGTTTTAATTTTATTATTTGTAAAGTCAAACATAACCATACCATTTTTGGTTTTATCACAATTACTCATCCTTTCGTTACATAAATTATAACAAATAATTATAGTTAAAAATAGTTTTGAAAAAGTGAAAACTTTTCTCTTAAACTTTTTCACTTTATTTATAATTATTTAAACTAACTCATATTCTTTTGCAACAATTCTTTCATCACTACAATATTCCATAATATATTTATTATTTTTCTTAACTAATATTATACCTACAGTTTTATCTTCATTTATTGTTTTGATATTTTTATCGATGTAATTCATATATACTTGAATCTGCCCTATATGTTCTTTCTTTAAAGTCGTAATTTTAAGTTCTACAACTACATAACATTTATATATAATATTATACAAAAGTAAATCTATATAATTATATTTATCACCTAGCTTAATTTTATACTCATTATCTATGAACGAAAATCCATTACCTAACTCTTTTAGAAATGATGATATATCTTCTAATATAATTTGTTGTAGTGCTTTTTCTGAGATAGTTTCATAACTATTTTTATTATTAATAATTATAGGATTCTTAATTAAATCTTTTACTTCTTTCTCTTCTTCAGTAGTTAACTTTAATTTAGTTTGTTCATCTAATCTTTCGTATTCTTTACTTTTTATTTTCTTTCTAAGACTTCTAACATCTAAATTATTTATTTCACATTGCTTAACATAATACACGATTTTATTTATATCTTTCATCGATAACAATTCATACCAATGGCTCCAAGTCAAATTTCCCGACAATGTCGGGACTTTTTGATAAATATAATAGAATTGTTTAATTTTGTATAGAAAAGATGGTGTATATTTTTTCCCAAATTCCTCTGTAAGTTTTAGAGAATATTCTTTTATTATTCCTTTCCCATATTGCTTATCTGGTAAGAGAAGTAATTCACCAATATTATAATAAGTAGTTAAATCACTTCTATGTTTACTATAATCCTTTACTTTTTTTATAATTTCGTTATTTACAAGATGTTTTTTTATTTCAGTGTAATAATCCATGATTCCTCCTTCTAGCGTATATAAGTTTTAATTTTATTATTTGTAAAGTCAAACATAACCATACCATTAATTATAGTATTATAAATAATAGAATTATTCTCTTTTAATCTTTCAATAACTTCTTCATGAGGATGATTAAATTTGTTATCAACTCCTGCAGATATTAAAGCATAAGTAGGATTAATTTTATTTATAAACTCTTTACTACTACTAGTTCTAGATCCATGATGTCCTACTTTTAGTATTGTAATATCACTTATATCATAATTATCTAATATATACTCTTCACTTTTAATACTAGCATCTCCCATAAATAGTAATTTTTTATTATTAATAGTACTATATAAAACTAAACTACTATCATTTTCATCAGGATAAGTATTAGATATTACTAAAAAATTAAACTTTCCTAAGCTAAAACTATCTCCTTCTTTTAATTTATAATGACTAGAAGAACTATTCCATATTTTTTCCTCCAAAGTATTTAATTCATTACTATTAAAAAAAACATTGTTAACTTCTATCTCATCCATAATTGTTAAAGCTTCTCCTGCATGATCATAATCTCCATGAGTTAAAACTAAATAATCTAGTTTTGTTATTCCTAAAGATTTAAGAAAATTAACTAAATAAACACCACTACTTGTCTTTTCATACTGCATCCACTCTTCAGTATAATAAGACATAATACCGCCTGTATCTATTAACATTGTCTTATTATTAGAAGTTAATAAAAATGAATCTCCTTGTCCTACATCTATCATATATAAAGCATCTTTAGGAAATATTTTAGGATAAGAGTAATGTATTAGTACCATTAATAATATTAAAAATAAAAATATTTTTTTCTTTACAAATAAATAACTATATATCAAAAGATAATATAATAAATAATATAATATATTAAACCGTGCTAAAGTTATATAACCTATATTAAAACGAGATAAAAACGTAACACTCCCTTCAAAGATATTTATAAAAAACTCTAATATAAAAGATAGATAAGGTATAAAAAAGCATATCATTGATAAAGGAAATATTATTACGTTAATAAAAGGAACATAGAATAGATTATAAATTATACTAAGAGGATTAATATAAGAAAAATGATATAAAGAAATGGGCAAACTAACTAAGAAGCTTACCCATGATACTTCTAATAAATCTATTATCTTACCTCTACTTTTCTTATTATTCATGTATAGTATTAACGTACAACTTATAACTGTAGAGTACTGAAACCCTACATCAAATATATAATAGGGATTTATAAGAAAAAGTATACTTAAAGATAATAGAATTAAGAAAAGAGGTAAAATATTCAAGTTAAAAGTGTTATTAAGAGAAAATACTAAACTAAATATTAAGGCTCTATCAATCGCTGCGTTTTCTTCTATTATTAAATAATAACTAATTAGAATGCAAAAGATAAAAAGCAAATTTTTAATATTTAAAGTTTTTTTCCGAAAAGTAATAATAGAAATTAGAAAACTTATTTGTGTTCCAGATAAAGCGAATAAATGAGAAATGCCAAGATTTCTAAAATCTTCTTCTAAAGTAGTATCAAAAGAAGTATCATCTCCTAAAAAGAAAATTTTTATATAACTTCCTACTTTATCATTACTAATACTACTTCTAATAGCATTTCTAATACTATATAAAATATTACTATTTTTTTGTTTAATATAATAATCAGATACTTTCATTATATAAAAAATCTTTTGGTATTTTAGGTAGGTAGGATAAGAAAAACCATAGAAATTTTTACTAGAATTGGGACTTTTTAACTCTCCTTTTAAAATAAGAGTATCACCTAATGAAAGTTCTTTCTTTGTTTTATTCAATTCTTCTTTAGTATCGAAATAATAAGTGGCAATAAGTTTTTCTTTAGTTTTAAGTGTCAGTGTCATTTTATTACCTTGATATTTTATAGATAAAACTTCTCCTTCTACTTTAGACTCACTCCCTTCAAATTTAGAAGTAAAATCTATATTTATATAAATAACAAGATAAATTAAACTAATTATAAATAACGTAATATAAATATATTTAAATAGTAATACTTTCCTTAATTTGATCAAAGATAGCATCTCCTATACCACTAACTTCTTTTAACTCTTCTATATTTTGAAATGCTCCTACTTCTTCCCGATATTTAATAATCGCTTCAGCTTTCGCTTCACCAATACCAGGAAGCATCATTAACTCATCAAGATTTGCCGTATTAAGTGATATTTTACCACTAATAACTACGCTAGAACTAGTATCATTACTACTATCTTCAATACAAGCATCATTTATAATGTCATTTTGATTAATACAAGCTTCTTGTTCTATTTCTTCTTTCTCTTTAGTTTCTGTAAAAGACTCTACTTCATTAAAACTATAAACAATAATAACCATTTCATCTTTAACTTTCTTAGAAAGATTTAAAACAGAAGTATCAGCATTATCTGTTAAATCACCTGCTAATCTAATAACATCAATAACTCTACTTCCTTCTTTAACAGTATATATTCCAGGATTAATTACTTCTCCTTTAATATCTACTTGATAGTATATATCACTTACATCTTCCTCCTCTTTATCTTTTTTAATATCTTTCTTTGTATTTAAAACAATGTTTTCATCTTCCTTATCTTCAAAATTAATATTTTTGATTATAAAGATAGATGCAACGACTAATAGCAAAACAAGTCCAAAAGTACAAAGAATAATTTGTTTTTTATGACGATAAGTAAAAGTCATCTCAATTCCTCCTTTCCAGTTATGATACTATCAGAAAGAAAAAATAATTGCAAAAAGAGAAAATTAAAAATTCAAGAAAAAAAGAGCCCCAATTTTCAAAATTCCCTAGAGGAATTTTAAAAATTGAAGCCAAAAATCCTTTGAATTTAAAAAATTCATACTTTTTTAAAAAATTTTATTTGTCCTTATTAAAGCTTAATTAAACCTGTTTTCTATCTCTAAGTCTTGTTTCAATATTAACTCTTTGAACTAAAGTTAATGCTACCATAAGACATAAAGTAAAACTACCACCATAACTTAAGAAAGGTAAAGGTACTCCTGTCATAGGAATAAGTCCAAATAAGCCCATTAAATTAATAGAAATATGTAAAAAAATATAAACCGCAACCCCATAGCAAATTAAAGCACCTCTATTTGTATAACTATCTCTACCTATTTTTAATATTCTATATAACAGATATAAATAACCAAGAATTATAATAATTCCAACTACAAGCCCTAACTCCTCAACTGTAACAGCAAAGATAAAGTCTGTATAAGGATATGGTAAATATAAATATTTCTGTGTACTATTACCAAGTCCTACACCTGTAAGACCTCCATTATTAATAGAAATATAACCATTACATACTTGATTACCTGTATCAAGAAGTCTATCACATGGTCTTGTAAAATTAAATCTATTTATCTGCCTTGTTTGTAAAAAACTGCCTCCTGTCATAATAAGTACTGCACCTACTACTAAACACATCCCAAGAAAAAGACCAATAACTTTAAATTTAATTGATTTTGAAACAGGAGATGAAAAAAACATTATACCAATAAGGGCTGCAAAAATAATTGCCGTTCCAAGATCTGGTTGTAACATAATTAAAAATGTAATAACAATACCAACTAATAAAGGTATAATTGCTATAAAAAAGTTATTTAAACGCTTTTCATGTACTTCATAAAATCTTGCCATAAAAACAATCATAATTATCTTAATAAACTCACTAGGTTGTAAAGAAAAAGGTCCAAGAGGAATCCAACTAACTGCATAATTTGTCGCTTTACCATAAATAAGTAAAAGAATAAGTACTGCTACAAAAATAACTAAAAGAATATTAGACATCATCCCATAAAACTTAGTATTGAACTTAATCATAATTATACAAAAAATAAAACTTACTAATAAGAATAATGCCTGTCTAAAAAAATAAGCATAAGGACTTCCCCCATTCATATAAGAAGTAACATTACTTGCAGAGAAAATCATAATTAACCCTAAAATAAAAAGAATTAGAGTAAGAATAAATAAAGGTTTATCTATATTCTTAATAATATCTTTAAACTTTGTCATTATCCCACTCCTTACCTTTAATCTTTTTTCTTTAAGAATACCATAAATTAAAGATAGTTTAAAGTAACCTAGTCAAATTCATTAACAATTTGACATATTTTTTCATATCTTATAATAGAAAAAGGAGGTTTTTAACTATGTATTATTATGGTGGTGGATCATTTAATTCATTCCCAAGTTGTGGATGCTCTAATCCTTGGTTTTACCCTAGTTATGGATGGGGTAATAATAACAATAACTATGCCATAATCTTAGTTTTATTTATACTACTTGTTATTGTAATTGGTGCTAGATTTACAAGATAAGAAAGGTTATCCTTTCTTTTTTTTAAAATTTATGTTAAAATATAGCAAGAAATGGGGTATTTAGATGTTAAGAAATAAAGATATATTAGATGAAAAAGATAAAAGATTAAGATTAGTTAGTAAGGATGTTACTTTTCCATTAAGTAAAGATGATTTAAAGACTATAGATTTAATGAAAGAATATTTAACTAATAGTCAAATAGAAAAATTAGCCGAAAAATATAATTTAAGACCTGGTATGGGTATGGCAGCAATTCAATTAGGTATTCCTAAAAGATATTTAGTAATTGTTCATGAAGTAGATGAAGAAGAATTTGATACTTATATTATTTGTAATCCTAAAATTATTAGTAATTCAACTGAAAAGATATATGTAGAAATGGGAGAAGGATGTTTATCTGTAAACCGCGAAGTTGATGGTATCGTACCAAGATATGCTAGAGTTACAGTAGAAGGCTATGATACTTTAGGTAATAAAATAAGAATAAGAGCAAGAGAAGAACTTGCTATTGCCTTTCAGCATGAAATAGATCATTTAAATGGTATTATGTTTACAGACTATATAGATTCTAAAAATCCCTATAAAGATAGTGATAAATATAGAGCAATATAAAAACAGGTAAAACCTGTTTTATTTTATACCTTTTTTCATACCATGATATAAAGCTAAGACTTGAAGTTTATCATCATCAGTATTTAACTTGGGAATTTCATTAAGTACTTTATTAAATTCTAATATTACTTCATCATAAGTAAGCTTAGTAAGTATCTCTTTATTAAGAACTTTTTCTTTATCTTCCCTTCTCATATATAAAGCATTACTAGCAATATCAAGTGTTATATTATCTTTTTCTAAATAAGAATGAAAATGTCCTCCTACAAATAAATTTTCATCATAAGAAAGTACTGCTTTATAATCTCTATTTAAAGATAAAAACTCAAAACTTCTTTCATGACAACAATTTCTAAGATTTCTTTTAAAAATATAAAAAGATTTAGTATTTTTAAACATTTCACTTGCCTTATATACTTCAATATTTCCAATATTTGTATTAAGTTTATATAAAAGTCCATCATCAATTTCGCTAATTACACCTGGCCAAAGTAAGAATCTATCCTTTTCATTACTTAATAAATCATAAATAGCATTATGAATAGATGATTTATAATTAATACTATACTTATTTAATATATCTTCTAAAACTTGATGCTTTCCCTTCTTTTTTAAGTAAAAATAATTATAAAGAAGAGATACTAAGTGATTATCACTATATTTATAATAGAATCCTAACTTTTTATATTCATTAATAATAAAATCTGCAGTTAATTCATTTAAATCTTGATATTTAATTTCAGTATTCAAATAATATTCATCAATTAAATTAAGACACATAACATCTCCCCCTATAAATTATAGCATATTTTACATAATCATAACTATTTATTTTGTTTTTAGATTTACAAAACTTCCCTTACTTGCTAGAATTAAATAGGAGGATATCATGAAGAAATACATTATTTTTTTATTTTTAATTATTTTATTTGGATTTACTTTTGTCTTTAGACAACCTTTATATAATTTATATAGAACTTATTTTATTAAAGAAAATAAAGATGTTACTTTAACTAATACTAATGATTATACAAGAAATTATGATTTCAATTATGTACAAACAACTAATGACTTTACCCCTAATGAATATCAAGATTTATTAAATATTTATTACACAGTTTTAAACTCTGGAGTAAAAGAATTTTCATTTTATTGTCCTGATGAATATTCTTCTTGTATAAATGATATAGATAGTCTTGCTAATAATCAAAAAGTACTATCTACAATAAATAACTTTGTTCATCCTTTTAATAGTTTTAAACATTTAGAAACTAGTTATGATGATTATGGTAAAGTAACTTTAAAGATTGAGCATATCTACAGTAATAGTGATATTAAATTAATTAAAGCGAAAGTTAAGGAAATTGAAAAAGAAATTTGGAATAACTCTATGAGTAATGAAGATAAGATTAAAGAAGCCCATAATTATATTATTAATAATAGTAAATATGATAAAGATAGAAGTGATAATAACATTGTAAAATATAAATCAGATACTGCTTATGGTACTCTTTTAGAAGGTTATAGTTTATGTGGTGGTTATACTGATGCAATGGAATTATTCTTAGAAGATATGAATATTAAAAGTTATAAAATAGCTTCAGAAAATCATGTCTGGAATGCTATTTATTTAAATAATACATGGTATCATTTAGACCTTACTTGGGATGACCCTATTACTACTGATGGTAGTGATATCTTAGAATATAATTTCTTCTTAATAACTACTAGTGAGTTAAATGAATTAGAAAATGAGCAACATAACTATGATAAAAATATTTATAGTGAGCTTGCAACTTAAAAAATGTTAGGAGTTGTTTCCTAACATTTTTTATTTCCCCTTAACTTATCTTTTGTTTTTTTAGGTTTTTCATCATCAAAATCAATAACACCTTCCCATTCAAAAGGTTTTAAATCTTTAAGGACCTCTGATGCATTAAGTATAGGTCTTTTTTGTTGAAAAAAACCTTCAGGAAACTTTGTTATGCTTTTCTTTGACATATAACATTTCCTCCCTTATATAAAATTTAATACAATTATATATTATCATTAATGTAACAAATATTCAACACATTTTTAAATTCCGTTAATAAATTATAAATTATTGATTAAATCTTTTGTTTTGTGTTCAACATTTAAACTTATAACTAGTTTTATTAATTTGTCTAACATATCATCACTTAAACGACCGATAACTTTATAATCTATTTTATCTTTCTTAAAATAGAATAAGTCATCTGCCCTAATATAACCACTTTTGTTATTAACATTTCTACCATTGATTTTGTTAGGTGTGATTTCTAGATTACTTTTAATTTTTAACTTTCTTTTCTTATGGTTTTCACTATGAAAACTACACATAACATTGGAAATAAAATCATATGAGTAACTCTCTATTATCCCTTTCTCATCATTAATTACCACAAAAGAGTGTCTTGGAACAACAATACCATTCTTATCTTTGAACTCTTTAACAACAATTATGTCTAAAACTCTACACATAGATACCCTCCTTTCTTTAATATTCACACAAGAAAAAAATACTTGTGTCTACAATATTATTAACGATATCTTTATTATTGCTCTTTTATTTTTTACACAAAAAAACTAGAGTTTTTACTCTAGTCTATAAGTTAATCTTACATTATTAAATAGCATAAGTTTCATCACATAGTTAATTATTATATACCTTTTCAAATGAATCGGCATATTACCAATTACACTTATAACCACTATCTCCTTGTTCCAAGGCTTCTTTCATTTTATTCTCTTCAAATTTAAAAGTTTCTCTATCAACAAATAATACTATAGATAAATTATCAAAATTTTCTTCAGATAATTGTTTGATTTTATATTCTCTTGCCCATGTATAAGAATAATTTTCTTCATCATAATCAAGTGTAGCAGTAATACCTTTATACTTCTCTTTATCATTATTAATCGTTTCAGTATCCTCTTTATATGCGTTTATAACATTCATAAAATTTTCTTTATAAGTATTATTTTCTAATAGTTTCTGATTTACTGATTCTTTATATTCTATTAATGTTAATGTTTCTTTATCATAAGTAAACTCCATTGTTGCTGTTTTTTCATTATCTGTTTCTTCAATTTTAGCAGTACATACCACTGTTTTGATAGAGTCCTCGTTTTTATTATTAGCTTTTTCATTATTATTTTTAGTAGTATTACCACACCCAGTTAATGCTAGAATACCACATGTTATTACTAAAATTAAAACTGCTTTTTTCACTTCAACTTTCTCCTTATATCATGCAAAATTTGAATAACTTCTGCAACTGCACAAAAGCCTAGCAAATATACTACATGCAATGCAAAGAAATATAATCCTTCCCAAAAAGTAACTTGAACATCTTTATTTAGGAAAAATGATATTACTACGCTAATAATGCCAACAATTTTTATTGCACTAGCAATTGTATTTTTGTCATTAGCAACAACGTATTTATCATTATTTTCATTGCCGTTACAATATGGGCATCCTTCTTCTGGTTTTGTCATTTCAAATTCTTTTCCACAAACCTCACACTTAACTCTTTTAGCCAATTTACACACTCCCCTCATTACCACAATCATACCACACAATGGACATTGTGTCCATACATTTTAATGGACTAATTGTCCATAATAAAAGTAGGATGGTGATATGGATGAAACATAGTGACACCTACTACTTTGACATTATACGTCATAATATTAAAAAGTATCGTGAGGCTGCCAATCTTACTCAACAACAACTTGCCGATAAAGCTGGTATTACAATGAATTATGTTGCTAAGATTGAAAGCAAAAAGATGCAACGAGGGCTTACCATCGTAATTCTTGGTAGGATAGCTGATGCACTTGAAATTGATATTAGAAAATTGTTCGAGCCACTAGATGAATAGTGGCTCTTTTTTATTTATCAAATTTCTTTTTTAATTCTCTATATGTATAAGGCTTCGCACCATGCAATGTAAAATAAGTTTCCTATTATATAAAAATAATATCTACTAAATATTTTTCATCTTCCATAGCTATAAAATTCTCCTTTCTCTGTAATAAAAAAAGAAGGCAATGCGAAAACATTGTCTCCCTCTATCTTTAATAATATTTTTGTAAGAAGATGAGCTAGTTATATGCTATATCAATAGTAAAAAGGTGCTGGGATTTCAAATTTTCAACGTCTTTTCATTATTTATTGCGAAAACGGTGACTTCCTTACGAATTGAAGATTATTATTTTACATTTATTTTTACTTATAATTTTTTAAAAATTCTTTTTTATACTCTAATATTCTATCTTCTTTTATCGCTTCTCTTAACTCTTCTGTTAATCTAATTAGAAATCTAATATTATGTATAGATAAAAGTCTTCCACCTAACATTTCTCCTGTATTAAGTAAATGTCTAATGTATGCCTTAGTATAATGTTTACAAGTATAACAATCACATGACTCTTCTATAGGTGTAAAATCCTCTTTATATTTAGCATTGTTTAAATTAATCTTACCATTTCTTGTAAAGGCTTGTCCATGTCTTGCAATTCTTGTTGGTAAAACACAATCAAATATATCTACACCTCTAATTACACCTTCTATTATATCAATAGGTTCTCCTACTCCCATTAAGTATCTTACTTTATTTTCTGGTAAGTAAGGAATAGAATAATCTATCGCTTTATACATATCTTCTTTAGATTCGTTATCATTAGCGACTCCACCAATACTATAGCCATCAAAATCTAGTTTAACTGTTTCTATAGCAGAATATTTTCTTAAATCTTTATAGGCTCCACCCTGGACTATTCCAAATAAAGCTTGATTCTTATTACTATGTACAGCTTTACCTCTTTTAGCCCATCTAATAGTTCTTTCTACACTATTTTTTAAATACTCATAATCTGCACTAGCAGGAGGACATTCATCAAAAGACATAGCAATATCGCTATCTA
>CALVVC010000019.1 GCA_944363755.1 uncultured Bacilli bacterium | reverse complement strand
TAATTAGAAAGATTGAATGCCCTGATGGTATACATTACGATTATAGAAAAGATCATTATCATTTCTACTGTCTTGAATGTAATAAGATTACTGATGTATTTCTAGATAAAAATATAATTGATAATATGTTATCAACTTCTAATTTAAAAGATATTAAACACATTAATTTAGTATTTGAAGGTATATGTAATAGTTGTAAGGAGAAGTAAAGATATGGAGCTTAATAAAGCGGTTAGGATTGATGAAGATAACGAAAGTATTAAAAGAATTAAGGAAAGATGTATTAATTGTGGTAGATGTAAAACTATTTGTCATGATGAGATAGGAATTAATTATAATGATAAATGTAAAAAAGCAGTATGTATAAACTGTGGACAATGTATTTTAAATTGTCCTGTTGGAGCCTTAGTTCCTAAATATGATTATAAAAAAGTCTTAAATTATTTACATGATACTGATAAAATAGTTACTATTTCAGTTGCTCCTGCTGTTAGAACATCAATTGGTGAAGGCTTTGGACTTAATCCTGGTACATTTCTTGAAAAAGAATTAGTTGGGGCTTTAAAAGAGATAGGTTTTGACTATGTCTTTGATGTTACAACTGGTGCAGATATGACTGTTATGGAAGAAGCATATGAGTTAGTTGATAGATTAAAGAATAAGAAGACTCTACCTATGTTTACATCATGTTGTCCATCATGGGTTAAATATTTAGAAATATATCATCCTGATAAATTAAATCATCTATCTACTGTTAAAAGTCCTATAGGTATACAAAGTTCTATTATCAATACATATTTTCTAAATATGATGAATATACCAAAAGATAAAATAATTAATGTAGTAGTAGTACCGTGTACTGCTAAAAAGTATGAGGTAAAAAGAACAGAAATAAGTATGGATATTGCTATTACTACTAGTGAATTAGTATTACTTTTAAAAGAATCAGGTATTGATATAAAGAAGGTAAAACCTAAAGAGTTTGATTCACTTTTATCAAAAGGAAGTGGAGGAGGACTTATCTTTGGTAGAAGTGGAGGAGTATTAGAGTCTGTTTTAAGATGTGTTAACTATATAATAACAGGAGAAGATAAAATTATAGACTCTCTAGCTCTTGAAGAAAATAAAAAAAGTGGTACAATAAATAAGACTACTATTAATATTGGCCCATATAAATTAAGAGTTGCCTCTTTACAAGGTATGAAAAATATAGAAGAAATACTTAAAGACCTAGATAATTATGATTTTATAGAAGTTATGAATTGTCCTTTAGGATGTGTTTCTGGTGGAGGACAAGTATTATCACCTATTAATAAAATGGATGATATAAATATAAAAAGAGCTTTATCTTTAGATAGTGATGATAAAAGTAACACTATTAGATTTTGTTATAAAAATCCTAATGTTATAAATATCTATAAAACCTATTTAGGTTATCCTAATAGTCCTAAAGCACTTAAACTTCTTCATACTAATTTTAAAGATAGAAGTAGTATATTAAGAGATTTATCTCTTTAATATAAATAAAATATAGAAAGAAGGTATTAAATATGGAATTAAAAGGTTCAAAAACTGAACAAAATTTAATGACTGCATTTGCAGGAGAAAGTCAAGCTCGTAATAAATATACATATTACGCATCTAAAGCTAGAAAAGATGGTTATGAACAAATCGCTGCTATTTTTGAAGAAACTGCTAATAATGAAAAAGAGCATGCTAAACTTTGGTTTAAAGAATTACATGGAGGAGATATTCCTGATACAATGACTAATTTAGAGGATGCTGCAGCAGGAGAAAATTATGAGTGGACAGATATGTATAAAAGTTTCGCTGAAACTGCTCGTGAAGAAGGTTTTGATCGTTTAGCATATCTATTTGAAAGTGTAGCAAAGATTGAAAAAGAACATGAAGAAAGATACTTAACACTTCTTAAGAATGTTAAAGATGATAAAGTATTCCATAAAGATGGAGATAAGATTTGGATTTGTCGTAATTGTGGACATGTATATGTTGGTAGTGATGCCCTTGATGTATGTCCAGTATGTAATCATCCAAGAAGCTTTATGGAAGTTAAAGCAAATAACTATGAATAAAAGAACTTAAACAAGTTCTTTTATTTTGCATAATAAGTCACCTTAAAATTCTAAAACTATTAATTATTGCCTAATCTTAAAATTTAATATATACTAAGAGTGATTAAATTAAAACATAACTGGAGGTGTCCTTTTTGAAAAAGAAAATATCTATATTAGCATTACACCTTGGATATGGAGGAGTTGAAAAAGCTATTGTATCTCTTGCAAACTCCCTTAGTAAACTAGATAAATATGAAATTGAAATAGTATCTATTTATAGACTCTATGAAAAGCCTGTTTTTGATATCAATAAGAATATTAAAGTTACTTATCTTTTACCAACTAAATTAAGTCCTAATAAAAAAGAATGGAGTGAAGCCCTACATAACTTAAAATTAATAAGTTTTGGTAAAGAATCTCTAAAAAGTCTTAAAATACTATATAAAAGACGTAAGAGTATGATTAATTATATAAAAAATACTCCTGCAGAAGTTATAATATCAACTCGTGTTTTCCTAAATGAATTATTAAGTGAATATGGTAGCGATAATACATTAAAAATAGGTTGGGAACACAATCATTATCATAATGATATGAAATATGCAACAGACGTTATTAGAAGTGCTAAGAATCTTGATTACTTTGTTTTAGTATCTAAAGGACTAGAAAAGTTTTATAAAAAGAAAATGCGTTCTTTTAAGTGTAAATGTATCTATATTCCTAATGCTATTGAAAATATTCCTAGAACTAAAAGTCCTTTAACATATGAACGTATAATATCAGTTGGAAGATTATCTCCTGAAAAAGGATACTTAGATTTATTAAAGATATATTTAGATTTAAAAAATAAAAAATGTAAGTGGCATTTAGATATTGTAGGAGATGGTAAAGAAAAAGATAAATTAGAGAAATTTATTAAAGATAAAAATTTAGAAAATGATGTTACTCTTCATGGCTTTAAAAATAGTAAAGAAATAGAAAAATTAATGCAAAAATCAAGTATTTATGTTATGACTAGTTATACAGAAAGCTTTGGTATAGTCTTACTTGAAGCGATGAGTAACGGTCTTCCTTGTCTTGCTTTTGATTCTGCAGAAGGTGCTAGGGAAGTAATAACATCAGGACGTGATGGTTATTTAATTAAACATAGAAATTTTAAAGCAATGGAGAAAAAAATATTAGATTTAACTAAAGATATAAATGCAAGAAAAGAACTTGGTAAAAATGGTAGACGTAAAGTAAAAGGCTATATTTCTGATAATATATGTGATAAGTGGGAAAAAATTATTGAAAGAAAGTGATAAAGGTATGAAAAAAGTAATGTTTATATCAAGTACAGGGGGACATTTAACTGAACTTATGCAACTTAAAAGTATTATGAAAGACTATGAGTATTCTCTTATAACAGAAAAGACTAAAGCTAATAATAAGCTTAAAAGAAAATATAAAAATGTCAGCTTTCTTTTATATGGAACAAAAGATCATAAATTAACATATCCCTTTAAACTTTTTATAAACTGTTTTATTAGTTTATTTATCTATTTTAAATATCAACCAGATTATATTATAACAACAGGAGCCCATACAGCAGGACCAATGTGCTCAATTGGAAGAATATTTGGTAGTAAAATAATTTATATCGAATCATTCGCTAATATTAAAACTAAAACTATTACAGGAACTCTTTTCTATAAATTTCATATCGCTAATCTTTTTATAGTTCAGTGGCGTCCTATGTTAAAACTTTATCCTAAGGCAACATATGGAGGGTGGTGTTTTTAATGATTTTAGTAACTCTAGGTACTCAAGATAAAAGTATGATAAGATTATTAAAAGCGATAGATAAAGAAATAGAAAAAGGTAATATTAAAGATAAAGTCTTAGTTCAAGCAGGATATACTAAATATAAAAGTAAAAACATGGAAATATTTAAAAGTGTTTCAAATGATAAATTAGAAGAACTAATGGAAGAAGCATCTCTTATTATTACTCATGGTGGAGTAGGAAGTATCCTAACAGCTTTATCTCATCATAAAAAAGTAATCGCAACACCACGCCTTGCTAAGTATAATGAACACACTAATGACCATCAAAAACAAATAGTAGAAGAGTTTGGTAGAAGAGGTTATATATTACCTTTAAAAGATTTAACTAAATTAGATAAAATATTAGAGAAAAGTAAAACTTTTAAGCCTAAAGAGTTTAATAGTAATAATGAAAACTTTAAAGAATTAATAACTAATTATATAGAGAAGACTAATCATACAAGTTGGTTTAATAGAGATAAGTTTGTTATTTTAACTGCTATTATAAATTTATTTGTTTTTATAATATTAAACTTAACTAATCTTAATATTTATCTTAATTTTTCAATATGTTATTTAATATCATGTTTATTAATGGCTTTATTTAAAGTTAAAAAAATGTCTAATATTTTTACAACAATTATTTGTTTTTATTTAATAGAAGGATTATCTTTATTATTATTTGTAGATAACTTAAATATAGATATAACTTTATCTAAAATATTAATTAATATCTTAACAGTAGTTATATATCATTTTCTAGTTAAGAAAAATTAAAATTAAACAGGGGGATGTTTATGAATATAAAAACTATTAAAGAAAAGATAAGAGCACATAAGTATTATCTTATCGCTATAAGTATTCTTATTATAATTATAATAATTATGTTAATTGCATTATTAAATAAAGAAAAGACTAGCTTTATTAATCCTTATGAAGTAGAAGTTAGTCCTAATGATAATTTCTTATTTTTAGGAGATTCTATTACTGATTTTTATCCTTTAGAAGAGTATTATGATAATTTACCAGTTGTAAATAGTGGTATTTCAGGTAATAAGACAACTGATATCTTAAATAATATGAAAGAAAGAGTTTATCAATATAATCCTTCTAAAGTATTTCTATTAATAGGTACAAATGACTTAGATAGTCTTGATGAAGATATTGTTGATATTACTTTTAATAACATTAAAGAAATAATAGAAGAAATAAAAGAAAATAGGAGTAAAGCTTCTATATATGTAGAAAGTATTTATCCTGTAAATTCTAATATTGAAAATAATACAGTTAGTAATAGAACTAATGAAAAAATAAAAGCTTTAAATAAGAAAATATCTAAGTACTGTAATGATGAAACCTGTAAATACATAAATCTTTATAATGACTTATTAGATGAAGAAGGTAATTTAAAAGAAGAATATACAGAAGATGGTCTTCATCTAAATAGTTTAGGTTATGTTGTTATTACAAGAGAATTATTACCATATATGAATGAATAAGGAAGAATATGACAACACATGAAGAAATTATAAATAATTTAAAAGATATAAGAACAGTTGTAGAATTTTATCGTTTCCAAGGTGCTAGTAGTTTTGAATACTATAATATTAAAAGTAATCACTTTGATAATGATAGTAACCATTATGTATATTTTTCTATAACAGAAAATCATCATTATTATTTTACAGTTAGAAGAATTAGACAGTTAATTAATACAATTATTTTAAGAAATAGTCCATATAATATTTCTAATAAATGTTTAAAAGATGATAGGGCTTTTCACTACATTGAAAATTTGGTTATTAATAGTGATAGTTTAAGAAAATTAAATTCAATTGCCTTAGTGTGTGATAGTATTTATTATGAATTATTAAAAGAAAATAGCATTTATAATATTAAGAAAAGAACTCCTAATTTAATAGAGAGAGTAGATAGAAAAATATATGGTGGTGGTTATGGAGTTTCTAGTACTTGGTTAGACCTTTTTGATAGTTTAACTTTGTTTTCTTCTTATACAAGAATTACTAATGAAGACGTTTTTAAACT
This sequence comes from uncultured Bacilli bacterium, assembly GCA_944363755.1. GTDB lineage: Bacteria > Bacillota_I > Bacilli_A > RF39 > UBA660 > Onthousia. The sequence continues at coordinate 7,839 of CALVVC010000019.1, read as the reverse complement.
AGTTAAAAATATGAAAAAAGATGGAAAGGTTTGTACGCCTTATTTTATAAGAGATATTTTAAGTAATAAAGAAAGAGTTTATAAAATATCTAGTAATTTATATAATAGTTTTCATAAATATGAAATTATTAACAGTTTAGAAGAAATTTATGATAGGAAACTATATTTAGAAAGTACTATATTTGCAACTAATCCTACTAAAGTAATTAATGAAGTATTATGTAGTTATCAAAAAAATCGTGATAAAGTTTTAGTTATGCTTGATAATAAATATCATAAATATTACTAAAAAAAGTTTGACGAAATGATATTAATGTGATAAAATCATATTGTTTGTAGCTTGTTATACCTCATATTGATGGAAAAGCTGTAAACCGCATTGAAGAGGTAGAAATTACTATTTAGAGTAATACCTTAAAAGCGAGTCTTTAGTTTGAAAAAGGAGGTTAAAAAATGTACGCAGTAATTAAAGTTGGTGGAAAACAATATCGTGTAACTGAAGGAGATGAAATCTTCGTAGAAAAGTTAAATGCTAATGCTAATGATGTTGTTACTTTTGAAGAAGTATTAATGCTTGATTCTAAAGTTGGTTCCCCTTATTTATCTAATGTCACTGTAGAAGGTACTGTCTTAAAAAATGGTAAAGCTAAGAAGATACGTGTTTTTAAATATAAAAACAAATCTAGAAGTAACCGTAAAACTCAAGGACATAGACAACCTTATACAAAAGTTAAAATTACTAAGATTAATGGTTAATTATGATTAAAGTAAAAGTAGAAAAAGAAAAGGGTTATTTTAAAAAGATAAGTATATTAGGACATGCTATGTATGATGAATATGGTAAAGATATAGTTTGTAGTGCTGTTAGTTCAATTGTTACAACAACTATAAATGGTATTCTTACTATTGATAAAAGTACTATTACTTATCTAGCGAGTAGTAAAGGCTTAACTATAAAAGTTTTAAGTACTGATAGAGTAACACAATCACTACTTAAAAATATGTTAAGACTACTTAAAGAATTAGAACTAAAATACAAAGAAAATATAAAGATACAGTAAGGAGGGACTATAGTGAAATTTTTAGAATTAAATATTCAGTTCTTTGCACATAAAAAAGGACAAAGTTCTACATCTAATGGACGTGACTCTATTGGACGTAGATTAGGTGCGAAAGCTGCTGATGGAGAATATATAACTGCAGGAAGTATTATCTATCGTCAAAGAGGAACTAAAATATTCCCAGGCGTTAATGTTAAACGTGGTAATGATGATACTTTATATGCAACAGTAGATGGAATTGTTAAATTTGAACGTAAAGGAAGAGATAAGAAACAAGCTTCTGTATATCCAGTAAGCGAATAAAACTCTTTCTTTTTTTCTTTTCTCTATGATATAATAAATACAGTTTTAGAGGAGGTGCTTTATGTTTGTAGATGAAGTAACACTTAAAGTAACAGCAGGAAGTGGTGGAGATGGTTGTACTGCTTTCCGTCGTGAAAAATATATACCTATGGGAGGGCCATATGGAGGTAATGGAGGTCATGGCTCTGATATTATCTTTAAAGTGGATGAAGGACTTCATACCTTACTTGATTTACGTTATCAAAAAGAAATAAAAGGTAAGAAAGGTGAGAATGGTAAAGGTAAAAATCAACATGGTAAGGGAGCAGAACCTTTAGTTGTTAAAGTGCCTCAAGGAACAGTTGTAACAGATTTAGATACAGGCCTTATTCTTGCCGATTTAAAGGGAAAAAATGATGAAGCAATAATTTGTAAAGGTGGACGTGGTGGTAGAGGTAATACGGCCTTTAAAACCCAGACTAATACCGCTCCAAACTTCTCTGAAAATGGTGAACCAGGAGAGGAGAGAACAATTAAAGTAGAACTAAAACTCCTTGCCGATGTAGGACTTGTTGGACTTCCTAGTGTTGGTAAGAGTACTATTATTTCTAAAGTGAGTAAAGCTAAACCTAAGATTGCAGAATATCACTTTACAACTTTAAAACCAAATCTTGGTGTAGTACGTGCATCTAATGGTAAAACTTTTGTTATGGCAGATCTTCCTGGATTAATAGAAGGTGCGAGCATTGGAGAAGGATTAGGAGATAGATTCCTACGTCATATAGAGCGTACTAGAGTAATATTACACGTTATTGATATGGCTGGTACTGAAGGAAGAGATCCTTATGAAGACTATGTTCTTATTAATAAAGAGTTAGAAGAATTTAATAAAAAACTACTTACTAAACCTATGGTAATAATTGCAAATAAAATGGATATTAAAGGTAGTATTGATAACCTTGATAAATTTAAAGAGAAAGTTAAAGATAAAAAAATATTTGAAGTGGCTGCCCTAACTAGTGAGGGCCTTAGTGAAGTAGTAGATTACTTAAGTGATTTATTAGACACTATAAAAGAAGAGAATCTTTATGAAGATGATGCCTTTGAATCTCATGTCTTATATAAATTTAAAGAAGAGAAGCCTTTTACTATCGAAAAAGATGGAGAAGACTTTGTAATTAAGGGAGAAAAAGTAGAAAAACTATTTAGAATGACTAAATTTACTGATGAAGGTATTAAAAGATTTAGTAATAAGCTAAGAAAAATGGGTATTGATGAAGAGTTAGAGAAAATGGGTGCAACTGATGGGGATATGGTTAGAATATTAGATTTTTACTTTGAGTATCGTAAATAATGAAAGACTTAGATAGATTATTAAATCCTAATAAGAGATTTTTAGAATATAGAGATTATCTAATAGATTTAATCGCTAGTTCCTATCATAAAAGTTTTAAAGACTTAATCGCTACAAGAATTAAAGATGCCTTTTACTTCTTTGATTCAACTCCTGATGTTACTTATGAAAGCTTGTATAATTTAGATAGTAGTTTAGATGAATTAAAATATTATAAATCATTAATGGATGATTATATGAGTAAAGGAGAAAAGTTACAAGATGAAATAGATGATTATACTCTTAGATATTTAAAAGAACTGTTAAATATTAGTGATGATGTATTTGATAAAAATAAAGAAGCTATTCTAGGACTTAGATTTGATGCTTTTGATAAAAAATATAAAAAATATTTAGATTATGACAATGAAGCAAGAGACTTACTTTTAGAATTACAACAAGATTATATAGATACTTGTAAAAGAATAGGAATTATTCCTTTATTAGATGAAGAAAAACTAGATAGTTGTATAGACTTTTTAAAAAGACAAGAGAAAGTATTAGAGAGAAATGTTATAAAAAACTCTATCTTTGGTAAAAATATCTTAGATAGATTAGGGGGTATACCTTTTTATAAGAAAATACTTCTTGCAAGAAATATAATTTATTTTGAAGAAGATTTTGATTGTGATGTAACTGCTATTACATCACTATCTAAAGAGTATTCTAAGACTTTTATTTCATTTCCTCTTTTAAAAAAATATCTTGATAGAGGCCTTGATATAAATCTTTTACATGAATTAGTACATGTGTGTGAAATGAATGATGAACATTGTAGCTTTATAATAAATAAAGATTATAGTATCTTTAATGAATTTAGAACACAGGAAAAAGCGAGAAGTTTATTTAAAAGATTAAGAAAAGATAACGTTTACATCTTTGATCAAGATAATAATACTTTAAATAATAGTGCCTATGATATATATCTTCCTTTAGTTAATTCTTTATTAGATAATTATAGAGAACTTTTTGACTCTTCTGCTATCAATAATAGACTTTCTGTTATTAATGAGAATTTAGGAAAAGATAATTTTACAAATTATTGTATCTTTTTAACAAGTTTATATGAGAATGGTCTTAATATGCATGGGCAATCTTTTGATGGAGATACTATAAGTAAAAATAATGATTTTATTAATAAAATGAAAACATATTCAAAATAAAAAATGTATCTTAATGAACAAGATACATTTAGACTATCATTTACTTAGGAATACTTAGTAACGAATGGTGTAAATTAATTTGTACTTACTTTTGAGTAAGAAAGATTTCTTAATATTATCACTGATAATAATTATAATACTTTTAATAATATACAACTAAGAAAAACACTCTATTATTAGTATATTCAACCTGTTTTTTGGGGTAACATCCAAACATAAACTAAGTACTCCTCATGTAAAGAAAATTTACATATTCATATTAGCATAAAGATTTAATTGCTTCAATAATTTTAATATAAAATTCATAAAAAATGTATCTTGTTCGCTTGTATTGAAGATACATTTGTGTTATTATTTACCTAGGAATACTTAGCCAATTAGGTACTATCCCCCTAACTTATATTTTTATAATGTGAAAGGGGAACTGATAATATGAGAAAACTTGAAAAAATTCTATGTTATATCATATTTTCGCTTATTTTCGTAATAATAATCTTATTATTTATGTTAATAAAAATAGTACCTACTCCTTAGAGTGGTACTAACCAAACAATAATGGGGTAGTACCTAACAGCTCAAAGCTAGGTATTCCTCTTTTTTATAATATGTAAATTCCTTTTACATATTCATATTATCATAAATAATTAATTTTATCAAGAGGGATGATGCTATGACTTTGACTATAGATAATGAAACTTATAATTTAGAGATAGTTAAGAAAAGTACTACTAAAAATATATATATAAGAGTTAAAGATGATTTAACTATCTATGTGACATGTAATACTTTAACTTCTAATAAAAAGATAATGAGTGTAATAGAAGAGAACTATGATTCTATTAGAAAAATGATTAAAAAAGTTAAAGAAAAGATAAAATTTAATAGTGAATTTTACTTTTTAGGGAAAAAATATGATATTATATATACAGAGTTTTGTGACTTTAAATTAGGTGAAAATAAAGTTTTTATAAAAAGAGACTTTGATTTAGATAAATGGAAAAAGAAAGAAGCTTTAAGTATTTTTAGTGAACATTTAGAAAAGTGTTATAATAACTTTAAGGGAGATATTCCTCATCCTAAACTTAGACTTAGGAAGATGACTACTAGATGGGGAGTATGTAATGTTAAGACTCATGTTATAACACTTAATACAGAATTAATTACTAAAGATATAGGATGTCTTGATTATGTTATTTATCATGAGTTAAGTCACTTAATAGAAGCGAATCATTCTAAGAAGTTTTGGGCTATTGTCGAAGAGAACTGTCCTGATTATAAGAAGTGGAGAAAATTAACTAATAAATATGGAGAAGAGGAGTAGTATGGTTATAACTAGTTTAGATAATCTTAAAGTTAAGTACTATTATAAATTACAGAAGAAAAAGTATCGTGATCTTAATAATGAGTTTATAGTAGAAGGAGAACATTTAGTATTAGAAGCTTATAAAGCAGGTGTTTTAAAAGAAATTCTATTAGAAGAAGGAGAGGTTTTACCAATAGATGTAGAACAATTTGAAGTAACAAGAGAAGTCTTAAAGAAGATAAGTAATTTAAATTCTCCTCCTAAGATGATTGGATTATGTAAGAAGATAATAGATACTACTATAGGTAAGAGAATACTAATATTAGATGAAATACAAGATCCTGGTAATATGGGTACTATTATTAGAAGTGCAGTTGCCTTTAATATAGATACTATTGTAATAGGAGATGGCTCAGTAGATGTATATTCTCCTAAAGTATTAAGAGCGACTCAAGGTATGATATTTCATGTCCCTATAGTGTTCTATTCAATAGATAAATTAATTCCTATTTTAAAGAAATTAAAAATACCAGTATACTCTACTAATGTTAAGTATGGTAGTGATGTTAAGAATTTATCTTATGAAGATAAAGAAATATTCGCTCTTATAATAGGTAATGAAGGTAATGGTGTTAATCCTAAGTATTTAGAACAAAGTGATAAATTTATCTATATACCAATGAATGATGTAGTAGAAAGCCTTAATGTAGGGGTTGCTACTTCTATAATTCTTTATGAAATGGATGGATCTAATGAATAAACTATATATTGGTAAAATAGTTAATACTCATGGTATTAAAGGTGAACTTAGGATTAAAGATAACTTAACTAAAAAACAAAGAGAAGAAATATTTAAAGTAGGAAGTAATTTAATTATAGATGAGAAATCTTATAAAATAACTAGTTATAGAGTCCATAAAGACTATGATATGGTTACTTTTCTTGGTTTTAATAATATAAATGATGTAATGTTCTTGAAGGGTAAGAAAGTATATAAATCTAAGAATGAGATTAATCTTAATAATGAAGATGTCTTAGATAGTGAACTTATAACCTATAAAGTTAAAATTACTGATAATATAGATGGTAAGATTCTTGATATAGAAGAAACTGGTAATAATTATAAGATACTTAGATTATTAATAGATAACAATGAAGTATTAGTTCCATACCATAAAGATTTTGTAAAAATAGATAGTAATAAAAAAGAAGTTATAGTTAAACTTCTATAGGAGGAAATCATGAAAAAATTATTATTGGTAGTAGATGTTCAAAATGATTTTATTAATGATGATACTAAAGTACTTTTACATAAAATAAGTAATTTAATAGATAGTAATAAATTTGATAAAATTGCTTTTACTAGATTTATTAATTGTAATAAAAGTAGATTCTTTAAAGATTTACATTATAAACGATGTTTGACAAAAAAAGGTACTGCTATAGCGATTGATACTAAAGACTATAAAGTATTTAATAAAACAACATATACTGCATTAACAAAGGAATTAAGAAAATATTTAAAAAAAGAAAAGATTGATCAAATATATTTGTGTGGATTAGATACTAATGCTTGTATTTTAGAAACTGCTTTAGATTTATTTGAACAAGATTATGATTTTTATATATTAAAAGACTATTGTATGAGTTCTTCATCGAAAAAATTACATAATAATGCAATTAATAATTTAAAAGTATTAGTGGGGGATAAAAGAATAGTTTAAATTGATGGAGGAGATTATGAAAATAGATGTATTAACCTTATTTCCAAATATGTTTAATAGTGTGTTTGATGAATCTATTATTAAAAGGGCAATTAGTAATAATTTAGTAGAAATTAATATTCATAATATTAGAGATTATAGTAAAGATCCCCATAAAAAAGTAGATGATACTCCATACGGAGGAGGAGCTGGTATGGTTTTAATGTGTCAACCTATATTTGATGCCGTTAAAGCTTTAAGAAATGATGAATCTAAAGTAATATTATTAACACCAAGTGGTAAGTTATACAAACAGAGTATGGCAATAGATTTTTCTTTAGAAAAGCATTTAATTATTATTTGTGGTCATTATGAAGGATTTGATGAGAGAATTAAAACTATTTGTGATATGGAAATATCTATTGGAGACTATATCTTAACAGGAGGAGAAATACCTTGTATGGTCTTAATAGATTCTATTACAAGATTAATAGATGGCGTTATAAGAAAAGAAAGTTATGAAAATGAATCATTTTCTGATAATCTGTTAGACTATCCAACTTATACAAAACCTAGAATTTATGAAGGATTAAGTGTTCCAGATGTCTTAGTTAATGGAGATCATGCCAAGATAGATAATTGGAGAAGGGAACAACAAATTAAACTAACAGAAAAAAATAGGCCTGACTTATTAAAAGGAGATGGTTCAGTTGAATAATTATTTAATAATAGAAAAGAGTTTTACTTATAATGGAGATTTAACTTTAGGAAAAGAGTTAATTATTAAGTCACACGATAACAAAGTATCTATATATAGTTTAGATATACAAAAAGTCTTTATTAGTAATAAAGTCTATAAGAAATATTTAAAACTTTTAAAACTAGTAAACTTTTATTTAACTAGTGATGATGATACAGGTACTGCTTATCATGA
>CALVVC010000018.1 GCA_944363755.1 uncultured Bacilli bacterium | reverse complement strand
TATTAAAACTTTTATTTATGGAGGACTTTTAGGAGGCTTTATAGAATATTCTATTAGTCTTCTTCAAGAAATATTTACTCATACAACTTCTTGGGATTACTCAAATCACTTTTTAAATATTGGTGGAAGGACAACTATTCCCTTCTTAATAGCTTGGGGTATCTTTACTCTAATCTTTGCAAAAATAATTTATCCTTATCTTTCTAAATGGATAGAAAAAATACCTATAAATATCGGTAATATAGTCTTTTATATTTTGTTAATATTTTTAATAATTGATATGTTTATATCATGGACTGCTTTATTTAGAGGTGCAATGAGAAAAAGTGATATTGAACCTATTACTCCTATTGGTAGGTTATATGATAGAGTCTATCCGGATAGTGTTTTATCAAAGCATTTTCCTAATACAGAATTTAAAACTAGAAAGGGTAAGTAGTATGATAACATTAATATGTTTAATCTTAATATTTGTAGCATCTTTTTTATTAATTAAAGAATATTTAGTTGCTTTAAGAGGCTCTAAATTAACATTAACTAAAGTAAAAGAAACACCAACCTTCGCTATTTTAATACCAGCAAGGGATGAATCTTTAGTAATATCTAATCTTTTAGATAGTATTAAAAAGCAAACATTTAAGATAGATTCTAAAGATATTTATATTATTGTAGAGTCTAAAAAAGATAAAACTGTTTCTATCGCTAAACAAAGAGATATTAATATTATTTATCGTAAAAATTTAACTAATAGAAGAAGAAAAGGTTATGCCTTAGATGATGCTTTAAAAGAGATATTAAAGGCGAAAAAACACTATGATGCTTATTTTATCTTTGATGCTGATAATGTTTTAGATAGGAATTATTTTAAAGAAATGGTTAAAACTTATAAAAAAGGTTATGATATAGGTATAGGTTACCGTAATACTAAAAATGGTAATGCAACTATTTTTTCTGCCTGTTCTTCCCTTACTTTTTCGATGATAAATACTTTCTCTAATAATTATAAAATGAAACATAATTTAACTTTAACTGTTAGTGGTACAGGTTTTTATATTAAAGGAGAAATATTAGAAAAATTAGGTGGTTATCCATTTAATAGTCTAACAGAAGATTATGAGTTTACTTTATATGCTACTTTAAATGATTTAACATCTAATTATAATACTAAAGCAAAGTACTTTGATGAACAACCAATAGATTATGCTACTACAATTAAACAAAGAACAAGATGGGTAAAAGGTTATTTTGATTCAAGAAGAAAATATTATCCTTTACTAAGAGATAAAGCTAGTAGAAAAGATAATAACTATCCTTCTGTTTATCTTACCTTAGTAGGAGTAAAACCTTATATTTTATTAGCTCTTAGTGTTATACTATATCTAGCTAATTTAATATATAGAATCATTTCTAATTCTATAGTAAAAGTTGAAAGTTATAATCTTTTATTACAAGTATTATTAATTATAGTGGCAGTTTATTTAGTCCTTTTAATATTTACAAGTATTCTTTTAATAAAAGAAAAAGATAATTTAAGGTTAAATAGAAAAATGAAGATAAAAGCCTTGTTTTTTAATCCTTTATTTTTAATAAGTTATGTAAAGTGTTTGTATCTTTCTTTAAAAAATAAAGATTTAACTTGGGAAAAGATTGAACATAATGGTAATATAGTAAAGGAGGATTTAAAATGATAACTTTAGTTAAAGATATAAATGATGCTGATGGTATTACTCATAATGGAACAATGCATGCTGATGATGTTTTTGCAACAGCATTTCTTTCTTTATATTTTGATAATTTTAAAGTAGCAAGAGTAAATGAAGTACCAAAAGATATTTCATCTAATGTTATTGTTTATGATATAGGTAATGGTAAGTATGATCATCATCAAAGTAATGCTAGAATTAGAGATAATGGAATAAAGTATTCCTCATTTGGTCTTTTATTTGAAGAGTATGGACTAAGGTATTTAAAAAAGTTAAAACTTAAAAATACTAAAGCTATATATAATTATTTAGTTAAAGACTTTATAGAAGGAATAGATGCTATTGATAATGGCATATTTCCTTTGATAAAAGCAGATTATAAAGTAAAGACAGTAAGTGATATTATTAAAATATTTAATCCTAGTTATTTGAGTAATGATAGTCTTGATGAACAATTTGTTAAAGCAGTTAATCTTGCAGAAACTATTTTAATTTATGAGTTAAAAAATGTAGTTGGTAAAGTAGAAGCAGGTGTTAAAGTAAAAAAACTTCTAAATAAAACTAAAGGTCCTATTTTAATATTAGATGAATATCTACCTTATGAAGAGACTATTTTAACATCCCTTGATGGTAAAAAAATAAAGCTTGTAATCTATCCTTCTAATAGAGGGGGTTATGCTATTAATACTGTTCCTATTAGTACTATAGATAAAACTAGTAGAGTTTATTTTCCAAAGAATTGGGGAGGCCTTTCTAATAGTGATTTAGAAGAAGTAACTGGTATAAAAGGATCATTATTTTGTCATACTAATAGATTTTTAATGACTGCAAAGGACTTAGATACTGCTAAAAAACTTGCAGAAATTGCAATAAATGTAAATGAGAAAGAATAATAGTAGTAATTAATAGTAGTTTAGGGTACAATAGTTAATGGAGGAAAGTTATGGCTAAAGATGAACAAAAATTAAAGAAAATAATGACAATTACAACGGTTATAATAACGATATTATTAGTTGCTTTCATAATTTATGCTATTAAGGTAAATCTTTTAACTAGTCCTGAAGTTTTAGTTGGTAGAATAAAAAAATATGGGCTTATTGGACCAATAATTTTTCTTTTACTACAAATAGTTCAAGTAGTATTTCCCGTTATACCAGGAGGTGCTTCTTGTCTTGTTGGACCACTTGCTTTTGGACCTATAGAAGGTTTTATTTATAATTATGTTGGTTTAACTTTAGGTAGTGTAGTTGCCTATATGTTATCAAGAAACTTTGGACTTCCTCTTATTAAAAAATTATTTAAGGAAGAGACAATTAATAAATATTTAAAATATATTAGAACTAAAAAGTTTGAAAAAATATTTTTTTGGGGTATTTTATTACCAGGAGCTCCTGATGATTTATTATGTTATATATCAGGAATTAGTAATTTGACCTTTAGGAAATTTATTATTATAATATTAGTAGGTAAACCATTTACTTTGATATTCTATAGTTTATTTATAAAATTGTTTTAAGGGGTAGTTGTTATGCATATAAGTTATCTTTCATTTTATGAGAGTCCTATTGGAATAATTAGAATTAATACTAGTTATTATGATGTTTTATCTATAACATTTATTCTTGAACAACTAGAAGAAGAAAGAGAATGTAAGTTAAGTATTAAAGTTAAAGAAGAGTTAGATTTGTATTTTAAAGGGGAGATTACTTCGTTTTCTTTTTATAATTATTTATTGTCTGGACTTGAAAAGAGAGTTTTAGAAGTAGTTAGTCATATACCATATGGAGAAACTATGACTTATAGTGATGTAGCAAGAATTCTAGGTAATGAAGAAATGACTAGTCCTGTAATAAATATTTTAAATGAGAATCCTTGTCCTATTCTTTTACCATGTCATAGAGTAGTAAAAGATGATAGTGATATAGGTAGTTATGTATCTTGTATAGAGAAAAAAGAATATTTATTAAATTTAGAAAAAAATAATATGTAAACTTTAGAAAAGTTGTCTTTTTTAAGTTGAAGTGAATTAAAGACTATGTTATCATTATAATAGGTGATGATAAGTGACACAGACGGTTTATAGTGAAGAAAATATGAGAGTTTTACTTTGTTATGTAATTATTCCTTTAATAATAATTCTTATTATATTTTTTATAGGTACAAAGATATATGAGCATTATAATAAGAAAAAAGACTTAAATAGAACTAATTTTGTAATTAATTATTGGAGTAATGTCATGGGAATAATTTTTACTTCTATACTTCTATCAGTATCTATTGGTTTTTCTCTTGCTTTTACAGAAAATGTTAGGGCTTTAGATGCTATTGATGAAAATATTTTCTTTTATTATTTCTTTATGGTATTTCCTCTTTTTCCTTTATTTTTCTTAATTTTCTATATCGCTAAATTTATTATTAATATTAAAAGAAAAGAAAAATTAGAACAACAAGAAAGTGAGGGTGAATAATGAAAGAGAAAAAAGAAAGTTCTATTATTAATATTTTTATATATTTATTAATAGTCATCTTTATTATTTTAATTGCTTTACCACCATTATTTAGGGTATTTTTTAAAGATAGTATGAATAGTACTAATATAAATTCTTCTAATAATAATGATGCTAGAGTAGGTAGTGCTACAGCCTTAACTTGTAGAAGAGAAGTAGCGGTTGGTACAATGATTTATAATGTAACTATTACTAGTAATTATGGTAATGATACTTTAAATAAAGTAACTTTTAGTTATGATGCTCCTGATGTTGTAGATAGTACTGTTATAGATAATCCTGTTTTAACAGAAATGGCTACAATAAGAAATTCAGGGTTAGTAGAGGAGACTACTAATGGTTTAACTACAATTTTTACGTTAACTAAAAAGATGAAAGAATCCAATCCTACTAATACAAGTTTAGATACATTCTTTCAACCATTAGAAGCTCAACAAACTAATCTTGAGTCTTTAGGGTATACTTGTTCCAAATTAACTGCTTAATAATACAAATAATTAAAGATAAAGTAATCAGTAGTGAAAATAGTAAGTAAAAGCTTATAATATAACTTAGTCTACCTAAAAGAAAGGTACTAGATAGACTATTAATAACTAACATAAAAGGATAGTTATAATTAGTTAAGAGATTAATACTACTAGAAAAATATAATAATAAATATTGAATTAATATGACTAAAATACCAACAATTAAAGCAAGATATAAATATTTATCTTGTTTTTTCTTACCATCTATTTCTTTATATGGAATAAATAATAGTAAAGTAAGAGGAATAATTTCATAAGTAAAGAATAAGATACTACCTTTAACTATACTTAAAATACTATTACTAAAGGGAACTCTTAAATAAGTTAAATCTAAACTAAAGCTGCTTCCTATAATATTAATAATAAATAAAGGTATAAAAATAAAACTTAGAATTAAAGAAAGACTAGTAAGTTCTTTAAAACTCTTATTAGAAGCTACTAAACACATTAATAAAAGAAGAATAAGAATACTATAAAAATTACCACTAGTTAAAAAAGAACTTTTAATAAAGTTAGTACTTTCTATTATTAAATAGATAAAAAAACTTAGATAAACTAAAGATATTATGATTTTTAAAGATTTTTTTTCTACTTTTAAAGATTTTCTTATTTTTAAAATAACTTTAAATAAAAGTATAACTAAAACACTACCTAATATAATACTAATAATAGTATCTTCTTTACTTATATTAATAATCTTTTCAATAAAAAGAGGAAAGGAAGAAGTAGTCAAAAAGAAAGTTAAACTAGCTAGTTGTAATAGGCCTATTTTTTTATTAACCATAATTATTTTTCTCCTCCTCCTTTAAAGTAATATTAACATCTATATTAGCTTTTTTATATGTATCATAATTAACTTCTCTTGTTTTTAAATAAATATAATTAATAACATTAGAAATATTATAGTTATTTTTTCTTTCATTATTAATTAATTCTAAAATATTATCATTCAAATCTTTAATAACTATCTTTTTTAACTCTTTTAAATCTTCACTATCAGGACTATCAATTTTACCTTCAATTTTTATATTAATAATATTATTTTTGTAATTTATGCGTGATTTTAAATCATATACACTTACTTCATAACTATTATCATTTAAATTTACTTTTGTATTAAAAGTATCAATTTTATTATTAATTAAATAATTAGTTTTTGCTAAGTTTTTTCCTAAAGTAATTTTTAAATAAGGAATATAAATACCTTTACTAATTAAATTTTCTTTATAACTAATAAGTGGGATACTAGCATTCTTAATATCATCTAAACTACTACTTAGAAATTCTTTAAAAGTAACATTAATAATACTAGCACTTTCCTCTTTTTCTTTTTTTATAAAGCTTTTATAATCATTACGTTTATGATATTTTTTGAATAAATCATCTAAATTATCTTCTGTTCCTAAAACTAAGTAGTCAATAGAAGTAAATTCATCTTTAAAAAAATTAAGAGTTTTATTATTTATAACATTAGTATTTAAAATAACTACTTCTAAATGCTTATAATAAGTTTTTTTATTATTAACATTCTTAGCTTTTAAAAATACTTCTCCTAAACTATCACCTTTAACATTATAAACTTTATTATCATCATTAATAACATTTAAGTAAAGAGAGTATTTATTATTTTTAAATTCTATACCTAAAGTATCAACAACAGCAAGACTATTTAATTCATTATAAGGAGTAAAACCTAAGAATATTAATAGTACAATTAATAATATAATTATCTTCTTCATAAATCTTGCTCCCTAATTTTATTTTTTGTAAGTAAGGGATTTCTATATCTTATTTTTTTATGATTTCCTTTAATAATAGTATCTTTAATTTCTTCTTTTATAAAAGGAGAAAACGGTGCAGTATAAGGAACAGATAAAGAAGATGTTGTAACTAAAGATGAAAGTAAAATTATAAAACCTGTAAATATTCCAAATAATCCAAAGAACATAGCAAGAAACATCATAATAAATCTCCACCATCTAAGGGCATAAATCATTTCAACTGATGAAAAAGCAAGACCTGATATTGCTGATATCGATATAACTATAATCATAATTGGGGAGATGATACCTGCTGATACTGCCGCATCTCCTAAGATTAAACCACCAAGTATTGATACGGATGTTCCCATACTAGCTGGCTTTCTAATATCACTTTCTCTTAGTATTTCAAAAGATATACTCATAAATAAAGCTTCAATTAAAGCTGAGAAGGGGACAGTACTTCTTTGTTCTAAAAAATTTAAAAATAAAGGAAGCGATAAAATATCTTGATTATGAGTAGTTAGAGCGATATATAAAGCTGGAGTAAAAATAGATATTAGAAAAGCAAGGAATCTAATTATTCTAATAAAAGACGTATTAATAGCTTTCTCATAATAATCATCACTAGTATGCAAATAATCAACAAAGAAAGTAGGCATAATTAAAACATAAGGAGAATTATCAGCGACAATAGCAATTTTACCTTCAAGTAGAGCTTGACTAACTTTATCAGGACGCTCAGTTGAAGTAATTGTTGGAAAGAAAAAATTAGTCTTACTATCTAAATAAGTCTTTAAGCTACCAACATCAATAATACCATCTACATTAATTTTATTTAGTTTATTCTTTATTTTTTTTACATTATCCTTAATTACAATATTATTCATATATAAAATACCAATCTTAGTCTTACTAGATTTACCTATAAACATTCCATCTACATATAAATTAGCATCTCTTATTCTTCTTCTAAT
Organism: uncultured Bacilli bacterium; assembly: GCA_944363755.1. GTDB lineage: Bacteria > Bacillota_I > Bacilli_A > RF39 > UBA660 > Onthousia. Next base: position 6,580 of record CALVVC010000018.1, on the reverse strand, counting down.
AAGACCAATATTTGTATTAAAATTTTCATTAAAAGCATCTTTACTGCCTGTTATACTAGATTCATTACTAACAAGAGGAATACCTCTATCAACAGTAGCCCTTGCTTCAATCGCTATCGCTTCTTCATTACTAAAAAGAAGAAGGGCAAAGCCCATACAAATATAGTCTGTCATATCACTTAATTTATTTAGTATTTTTCCATTATTAGTAGGAATAAAGTTAAGAAGTTCACTTCCTATATCATCACTTTGAAACTTAATAGTTAAAAGTCGTCTTAAAATAAAATCATTAACATAACTTGAACTACCTAAAACTTCACTCATGACTAAAGTGATTTCTCTATTATCGATAATAAAAGGTCTAACTATTAAATCAGTGGCATTACCAAAAGCTTTCTTAATCTCATCTCTAAGCATAACTTCACCTCATTTCACTTTTAGTATTACCAAAATAATAAATTTTATAAAATAAAAGAAGAACTTTTAATCTGTTCTTCTCCATGAAATATTACTTAATTTAGTTTTTCAGTAATACTGATAAAAAAATCTCTATTCCACATAGTTAAACTTTCTACATTTTTAATAAATGATATTACATCTTCTTTTGTTTCCTCATAATCAATTATTTCAAATTTCTTAATTAATAATTCTTTTAGTATATTTATATCAAATTTACTATTAGCATCTATATAATTTGATGCAATTAATTTATTCTTTAAAAGTTCTAAATTAACTTTTGTATTATTGGCTAGAAAAAATATATAGTCATATAAATCTCTTCCTTTAGTTCTTGTTTTCCAGTTCCTACATAGAATAGCATGAATTTTACTAGCAAATAAAGATTCTTTATCATATAGTTTAATTTGATGGGGACTTGGTAGTAATTTATATACGTCTTCATAAGTAGCACTGTCTGGTGGGTTAATATCAACTTCGAATTTTATTTTAATTTTTTTTAAGATATGATTATAATTATGGCTTTCTTCATTAGGAAAAAATTTTAAGATATGTTCTAATGTATCCCCTTTTACAAAAGCAGAAGTTATATTAGAAGATATACTTTTTTGTTTAGTATTAACTTCCATATTTAATCCATAGGCTTTAAGTTCTTTTTCTATATAACTAAAATATTTACTTAAATCAAAATCTTTATTAGGGGAGATTAGGGCAAAATCTAAATCTTCTGAAAATCTATCTAACTTATAAAAAATTCTTAAAGCAGTTCCTCCATAAAAGGCTGCCTTATCAAAAAATCCACTCCTAGATAATCCTAATAATACTATTTCTTGAATAATTTCTTTTAAAGCATTTATTTCATCAGTAACATTTTTTATTTCATATTTTGAAAGCATTTGTTCTATTATATTATTCATCATTTTTCCTCCTTTTATATTTTGCAAGTAATACTATATTTTTTGAATGATATAAATTACTTAGTTTTTCTATTTTTTCAGTGTTTAAGGTTTTAAACTCTTCTATATCTATGCGTAAATCTTCAAATAACATCTTTTCTAAATTAGAATAATTTTTTAATGATTTTAATGTATATAATTTATCGCATAAAGCTTTTTCAGGAGTTGCTATTTGATATGAATAATTATTTTCTTCTTTTAAAATTATCTCTTCTGGATATGCTAATAATGGAACATCTCTATAAGTAAATGTACCAAATGGAGTATCATATTTTTTTTTCTTTCTCTTATTAAAAGTAGCACAAGTTATAGTAGTCACTCTTTCTGGAATTAATCCATAATAGGAAAGTGCATATTCAAAAGATATGTATGATGGACCATAAATACTTCCAGCTAGTAAATATGAAGGAGTATTTGCCTCAGTTTCATATAAACCATTTCTTATCTTGATTAGTTTTCCATCTCTAACATCTCTAGATAATCTAGTATTTTTATTAGAATATTTTGCTAAATATTGTTTTGCTATATCACTTGTTATTATCATATTTTCACCTCTTTTTATCATTATATGATAAAAACCGGTGAAAATCAAGCGTTTTTATGTCTAAAATCGCTTATATTAAACATTATATTTTATTTCTAGTATTACCAAAATAAATAATATTATTAAAACAAAAAAAGAGGCATTTAACCTCAATTATTTATAAACTCTTACTTTTTGTGTTTCTTTTTCGTCTTTATCAAATTCATCGTAATATGTTTCTGCCATTTTAATCGCCTGTCTATTACTAAAAATTTGTTTTCTTTTTCCATCACCGTCATAATATTTACTTAATGGTTCCATATAATCTATTGTATAACTAGTTTTATTTGGATTTCTAGTAGTAGTTATTTCTTTTTTAGTATCATTTAAATCAATGTATTTTTCTCCTTCTTTTTTTAAAATTGTTGAGTATCCATATCCTGCTCTACTCAATTTTAAAAGACCACCAACATTATCAGTTATTTTATCGTCATCAGGATATAAAACACTGATACTTGCTAAAAATAAATCATCAATATTATTTCTTTCAAACATATTTTTCTCTCCTCTTTGTGTAATTATGATATAGCACATTTTCTTGGGTGTCAAGCGATATTAAAAAGCTTTTCCATTCATAAATTTTGTAGTAATCTATTAGTAGGTGAGGTGTATGTTAGTTAAAATAATAGATTATGACCATCAAGGTAGAGGCATTGCCAAAATAGATAATAAAATTATTTTTATACCTAAAGTAAAACTAGGAGAAGAAGTTCCTATTAAAATAGTAAAAGAAAAGAAAAATTACTCTATAGGTAAAAGATGTGATTCTTTTAAAGTGTCTTATTGTCCTTATTATCAAACTTGTGGAGGATGTCAGATAGGACATTTAACTTATCTTGAACAGTTAGAGTTTAAGAAAAATACAGTTAAGAATATATTTTCTAAATATACAAATTATAATTTAGATAATCTAGAAATAATTCCTACTAGAGAGTATAACTATCGTAATAAAGTAACTTTTCATATTAAAGGAGATAGACTAGGTTATTATGAAGAAGCAACTAATAATTTAATACCTATAGATAAATGCAATTTATTAGATAGTAATATCATAACTTTAACAGCTATACTTAATTCTTTTATTAAAGTACATAAAGGATTAACTAAAGTGATTATAAAGTCTTTAGATGGTAAGCTTATGTTAATATTAGAAGGTAATGAGTCTAGAGAATGTATAAAAGAGTTTTTCTCATCTAAAGTAAGTTCTCTTTATTATAATAATGAACTAATAAGTGGTGTTTCAACTTTGATGATAGAAGTTTTATCTAAAAAGTTTATGGTCCGAAAAGAATCTTTTTTCCAAGTAAATAAAGAGGGTATTAGCTTAATTTATAAAGAAGTTATTGATTTAGTTAAGAAATTAAACTCTAGTATTATTTATGATTTATATTGTGGTACAGGTACTATTAGTTTACTTGTAAGTGATTATGCAAAAAAAGTAATTGGTATAGAAGTAGTTGCAGATGGAATTTTAGATGCTATAAGTAATGCTAAGTTAAATAATATTACTAATACAGAGTTTTATTTAGGAGATGTTAGTAAAGTTATTAATAAACTAAAGTATGTTCCTGATACTATTATTTTAGATCCTCCAAGAAGTGGTATTTCTAAAGAGTTAATAGAGTTTCTTTTATCTTTAAAAGTAAAAAATATTATCTATGTCTCATGTAATCCCTTAACCCTTGCTCGTGATATTAATCTCTTAGATAGTTGTTACGAACTTAATTACATCAAGCTTGTAGATGAATTTCCCAATACTTATCATGTAGAAACTATAACTTTATTAAATTTGCGAAAGAAAAATTAATAAACAGTATATTATATAAATGAAAGACTATTTATATATTTTTCTTATGACATTTACTGGATTGTTTTTTATGATATTAAATTACAAAAATGGAGTTAAAATATCGTTGATTCAAGGATAAAGTACTAGTATATTTAAACTATATAAATTTTATAAACAAGGAGGCAAGGTAAAGTTGAATGAAGTTATACTAAAGGATAATATTAATATAGAAAATTTAATCTATGAAGTATGTTGCGTTCAAGTGATGCTAGATAGTGAAATATCTATAACCAAATGTCACATAAAAATATATTAGACTTAATTACTTTTAAAAATAATATAATTTGATAATATTTTTGATATGAATGTTGTGAACAATATATGAGGAACAACTAAACAAGATGAATTATCTAATTATGTTGATTATCAAATTATTTAAAAGATAGAGATTATGATTAGGATAGAAATTAAACTAAATGACTCACATGTTGTTGACTTAGTGTGTCTTTTAGTCTAAAATTATATTAGGTGATGCTTTAAAAATATACAAAGGAGAATAGATAATGATAGATTTACATATGCATACAACCTATTCTGATGGAACAGATACAGTTAGGGAATTATTAAAAAGCTGAGGGTATTGGATTAGAAATTATTTCTATTACAGACCATAATACTTGTAAAGCTTACTATGAAATGGAGAAGTTTAATGTAAAAGAAATATATAAAGGAGATATTATAGTAGGCTGTGAATTTACTACTAGTTTTGATAACAGATTAATTGAAGTATTAGGTTATGGCTTTGATTATAAAAAAGCTAATAAGTATTTAGCGAAGAAGTACAATTTCTTAAATAATAAAAAAAGATTCAAAAAAATTTATACTGAAATAAATAACAAGATAAGAAAGCTTGGTTTAGAGTGTGATCTAAATGTTATTAAAAAAGCAAGATTTGGGAAGTCTTTTGAAATAGAAGTTTATAAAGAATTAAAAAAGTATGAAAACAATAGAAAAATAATAAATGAGGATATTTGGAATTCTTATAGTGACTATTATAGGAAGGGAATAACTAATCCTAAGAGTAAAATGTTTATAAATAAAGCAAAGTTTTATCCTCCTATCAAAGAAATAGTTAGTCTTATACATGAAAATGGAGGTATTGCCTTTTTAGCGCATCCTTATCAATATAAATTTACTGATACAGAAGAGTTTTTAGATAAAATTTATAATGAAGTAGCTTTAGATGGAATAGAGTGCTTTTATACAACTTTTAGTGAGGAACAAACTAATTATTTAGTTAATTTTGCAAAGGAGAGGAATCTATTGATATCAGGAGGTAGTGATTATCATGGTACTAATAAAGAAAATCATAATCTAGGTATTGGTAGAGGTAATCTTAAGATAAGTAAAGATGTTATAAATAATAAAATATTAGGAAAATATTACCAGTAGTTTTTTATTCAGTATGTATTGAATTTTTAAATATTTTATGATACTATTAATATGTAAAAGAAATTTGCATAAAATAAAAAAGTAGGAACACTTAATATTGACGTGTTGAGTGAGCCTTTAGTATTATTGTTAGACTACCTAATCAACATATGTTAGTTAGGTAGTTTTCCTTTATATTAATACTATGAATAGTAAGAATAGTAAAAGGAAGATAATCATTACTAAAGAAAAAATTAGAAAATCTTTCTTGTTCATTAATATCACCTCCCTCTATTATGAAAGAGGCTCTACCCAACTATTAAATATTCCTAGATATATAGTAACATATTATATATCTTATAACAATTAAAAATACAAAGTTTTTAATGGTAATTTTTGCCATTTTATAGGAGATTATTATAGGCTAAAATTATAGATATTGATATTTAAATTTACCTATGATAGACTTAAAAAGAAATGAGGAGTAATTATGAAGTTAGTAATAGAAAATTTAAGTAAAAACTTTGATAAAAAGTGTGTACTTAAAAATATTAATTTTACATTTGAAAGTGGTAAAATTTATGGATTATTAGGAAGAAATGGAGCAGGGAAGACTACTTTCTTTAACTGTTTAAATGAAGATTTAAAGTGTGATAGTGGAGAGTTTTATTTAACTGATGGTAAAAGTAATAAAAAAATAGAAAGTAGTGATATAGGCTATGTTCTATCAACTCCTGTTGTTCCTGAATTTTTAACAGGAAGAGAGTTTTTAAAATACTTTATAGATATCAATAAAGATAATATTAAAGACTTAAAAACTATAGATGAATATTTTGATATAGTTAAGATAGATATGGAAGATAGAGATAAACTTATGAAAGATTATTCTCATGGTATGAAGAATAAAATGCAGATGTTAATCTATTTAATAGCAAGTCCTAATATCTTATTACTAGATGAGCCTTTAACATCTTTTGATGTTGTAGTAGCAGAAGAGATGAAAGAGTTATTAAAGAAAATGAAGAAGAATAGAATTCTTATCTTTTCTACTCATATTATGGAACTAGCTTTAGATTTATGTGATGAGATAGTAGTGTTAAACAAAGGTGAACTTTTAGAAATAAAAAGAGATGAATTAACAGATAAAGAATTAAAAAATAAAATAATTAATGTTTTAAAAGGTGAAGAAGATGTTTAATAACTTTTTAATATCTTTAAGAGTAAAAAATGCTTATACTGTTAATCAAGTTATTTATGGCTTTAGTAAACTACCTTTAATAGGTAAGTTAATACCTACTAAGTTTTATAGATTTAAGAGTTTTAAAGTAATTAGTTTTATAATCTTTATTATAAGAGAATTAATTA
>CALVVC010000017.1 GCA_944363755.1 uncultured Bacilli bacterium | reverse complement strand
TAACATAAGTTAAAATATATTACAATTTACGAAAAATAGTATTTGGAGGTATAAACACTCTCTAATTTTATAAATTCCTCTAGAGAAAATAAAAAATTGACTTCTTTTTTTAAGTCAATTTTTAAAATTCATATAAATTTAAGAAATTTTAATGTTAATTAATTTGAGCAGTTGTTTTATTTGTATCAATTTCAGTATTTGTATCAGTTTCTTTTTCTGTTTCAGTATTAGATTCATCTATATTAGTAGATAGGGTAGGCTGTGTTTCAGTTACAACTATTGTACCTGTATATATACTATTATTATAAGTAATTGTATATTGATAACTACCTGCTATATTGACATTAACTTTACTAAGATTAATTAACATATTAGTTTTTACTTCATCTGTTAGAGGTTCTATTACATAATTACTAACATCAGTTGGTAGGGCAGTACCTACATTTATATTTACAGTTTTTAGGGTTATACTTTGTAAAGTATTATTTACTATTTCTTTTTCTTTTACAATAATAATACCTTGATATGTTTTCTTTTTATAACTAACTGTATAATTATAAGTTCCTGGTTTAGTAACATTAACAGCACTTGTATCAAGCTTTAAATTGGCTAGGACTTCATCTCTTACAGCACTGTCTAAATAGTCAATTATCTTTACACTTAAAGGAGTATTAACTTCGATAGTTAAATTTTTTAATTTTATATCAATGTCATTTTCTTTACTTACTTGTTTTTGTTCTACTATGACTAATACTTTTTCTTCTACATTATTTTCTTGTAAGGAATTATACATTATTCCTGATGAAATACAAAGAATTCCAAGTAAGGAAAGAGCAGATACAGTTATAATTCTAACGTGTTTATCCATATATATCATCCTTTACTCTTATAAACATTATAATCTAAGTAGTGTCTATTTACAAGTAAAAAGTGATTACTTTACATATAATCACTTCTGATGCTGATTTTTGTAACCTTGATACCAGTTATTTAGCGAATCTCCTATATCGTTTAATATGTTTTTTCCTCCATCTTTAAGGCTATTAATTAAATCTCCAATATTATTATAATTATCTGTTCCTATAAGTTGTTCTATTTTTTCTAAAATATTATAGTATGTTTCTATAGCACTACCTTTTATGTTTTCTATGTCTTCTTGCCAATTAGGATTAATACTTTCAATTTTGTTTTTTGTATTAATAAGTTCTTCAATACACTCTTTTTGAGTTTCAGGATTTAAATCGGCAAATTTGGTGTTATTATATTCTTTACCATAGAATATAAAGTCTATTGCATCTATAAAATAATCTCCCCAAACTTCATCTACTTTTTCAAAATTTTCTGTATAAATTAAACTATCAATTTCTTCTCTTTTACTTTCAAAATTATCAAAAGTTTCCTCATTAGTATTTGTTGTGCTTTCTTGTTCGTTATTGTTTTCTATTTCTGTTGTCACTTCAGTTTCTTTTTCTACATTATTTTCTTTACTAGAACATCCTGTTGTTACTAAAACAAAAGAAAGTGAACCCAAGGCTATTAGTTTTTTTAAAGCCTTTTTAATATTAATATTTCTCATATTTCCTCCTATTACTTGTATAGAGTTTTTATATTACATTTACCTCTTAAGAAAGGGTTATACAATTTACTATCAAACTTTTTATAATAACCTATTGGATTTAAATATTTATTATCTTTATTATAATCTTCACTAATTTGATATTCTTTATAATTTAAAAGATTACCTATGTTTATATTTTTATATTTTTTTTGATATTTTCTAACAATGAATCCATCTTGGCGATAGTAATTAGTTATTTCTTTATAATTATTTTCACCAAATCCTTTTCTACTAATTGTTTCAGTTATATTATCTTTAGTATAGTTATCATGTTTAGAAATAAGTTTTGTTACTGTTTCTATGTTATTATGAAAACCATGAAATTCTTCATTAGTATCAATTATATGTAGACTTGTATTTCTGTTTTTATATATATTTTTCTCTATTCTTTTAAAGGTTGTATAGTAATCAGTATCTAATTTTTTATAACTAGTTTCTTCTTTATAATCATTTCCTTTTAGGGTAGAGGTAATATAATCTTTATTAATTTCTATATATAATATAGCAGTTTCTTTATCAGTTGTTAAGTCTAAAACAATATTATTTTTCTCTATTAATTTTACATTTCCATATATTAGAAATACTTTTAGATGTCTTAATATATATTCTTTAAACTTTTCATCTTTAGGGATAGTTTGTAAATCATTAATAATATATTTTAATTCATCTAGTTCTTTAATTTTTAACTTCTTTTTTCTTTTCTTTTTAATAGTATCAATACTAAGATTAAATTTTCTTATATATTCTTCATTTAAATTTTGTTCAATCATATTGATTCTTCTTGCCATTAATAAATTGTAATAGTTATTCATTTTTCTTTTTCTCCTTTATCATGTCTCCTTGATAGAGATTTTCTTTATTCATTATTTTGTCTATTTCATTTAAAATTGTAAACTTTTTAGTAAGCCAAGTTGGTTCTATTATATCATCTTTTTTGGGATCTTCTGTTAGACGATGTATTACAATTTTTTCATCTAGATGTTCTAGTTGTTTTACTACTATATTAACATATTCTTCTTTAGTTAGAATATGAAATTTATGTTTTTGGTAATATTTTTCTAAGGGGGTATCTTTTAGTACTCCTAACATATGTATTTTTATACCATCAATATCTAAGTCATTTAAATGTTTAACAGTGTCAATCATCATTTCTTTTGTTTCATAGGGTAGACCATTAATTATGTGAACAACAACATTGATATTTTTTTCCTTTAATTTTTTAACCATATTATCAAAGTTATTAAGAGTAGAACATCTATTAATAAGTTTACTTGTTTTTTCATGAATTGTTTGAAGTCCTAATTCAACTATTAAAAAAGTTCTTTTATTAATATCTTCTAAATAGTTTAAACATTCATCTGTTATACTATCACTTCTTGTAGCGATAGATAAGCCAATACAATCATCTTTATTTATAAATGGCTCAAAACATTCTTTTAATCTTTCTATAGGAGCATAAGTATTAGTGTTCGCTTGAAAGTAAGCGATAAATTTAGCATTAGGCCATTTCTTTAGCATTATTTCTTTTCCTTTTTCAAATTGTTTGATTAAATCATCTTTAGGGTTTCCTGCATATTCACCACTACCTAATTTAGAACAATAAATACAACCACCAAACCCAACTTTACCATCAATGTTAGGACAAGTAAAGTTAGCATTTAAACTTACTTTACAGACTTTAGAGTTGAATTTTTCTTTATAATAATAAGTTAGGGTATGATATCTTTTATTATCAATTGTATATTTAAATTTATTTTCCATATCTTACTCCTAATATTTGTAAATACCTAGCTAGTTTATATTCTTTAGGAAAAAATTTATTTAAATTTTTAGGGTTATTATTATTTTCTAAATGACTTAAGAAGAATAATATTAATGTTTTGGAATTAAGCTTTTTAGTTAAGTTATTTATATTTTTAATTATTTCTTTATCTAGGGCATCTTCTATTTTTATTTTTTTATTTATTTCTTTAATAAAACTTTTAAAACTATATATTTTTGTTTCATCTAATTTAAATGTTTTACCTAGTTGTTCTATAGAATTTAAGAAATTTTTTTCAGTAGTATCTAATAAAATATCTTTGTTATTAAGAAAATACTTATTAATAGTATTCTTTTTAAAGGTAAATTTATTACCATCTAATTTTTTAAAAGCTTTTAGAGTGTCATTGTAACCTAATTTAGTATTTATTTTAGTAGAATCTTCATTAAAATTTAAAAAGAAAGAGATGTTATTTTTAGGTTTTATTATTATATTATCTATTTGTTTATTAACTTTTTTCTTAAAACCTGGTGCTTCTAAATCAACAATAATTAGAAATTCTGCTCCTAGTTTTATGGCAAGATCAATTGGTAAGTTATCATAGTAACCACCATCTATATATTTGTAGCCATCTATTTCTTTCATTTTAAAAGCAGGGAAACAGGTTGCAGAAGCCATGAGATAGTCTATAAGTTTATCTTTAGGTATGGTATTCTTAGTTAAGATTAAAGGCTTTTTAGTAGTAAAATTATAAGTGATTAGGCCAAAATCAATTTTACTATTGTAAAACTTTCTTTTATTAATAGACTCTTTTAGAATAGTTTCTATTTTTTTAATATCCATACCACCATTTTTAATAAAATTACTTCCAAATAGTTTAAGAATGTCTATTTCTTTATTTGATTTTGGTAATTCATTGAATAGATATTCTAAATTTATTTTTTTCCATATTTTTTTGGCTTTAAAATAAGAGTTTTCGCACATAAAGGCTCCATTTAAAGCACCTATTGATGTTCCTGTTACAATATCATATTTAATGTGTAGTTTTCGTAGGGCTTTCCAAACACCTAATTCATAACTTCCTTTAGAGCCTCCACCTGATAAGACAATTGCTGTTTTCAGATTAATCACTTCCTTGAAAGCTTATTATATCATATGTTTAAAAGATTTGAAAACTATGATATAATCTTTAGTATAGTAGTAAGGATGTGATTAGTGTGGTCAAAAAGAAAGCTAAGTTAAAGTTGAAAAATAATGTAAGAAAACCTTTAGTTATATGTAGTGTAGTTATTTTAATTATAATAATTATTTTATTATTTTACTTTAATAGAATAGGGGAACTTAAGAGTTTAGGTTATAGTGAAGATTCTGCTAAAAGTATAATATTTAAATTTAAATATTCTTATATAATGGATATAGGAGAAAATAAGACTTTAAATAAAGCTTTTGAAAGTGATGATTATATTAAAGAGAATCTTGATAGTTATGCAAAGATAGATTATCAGAATCAAAAACATTTAATTAGTAATATTAATAAACTATTAGATAAAGGTTATAGTGTAAATGAGATTAATTTGATAATTTCAAGAGGAGATGATAAATCAGTTAGTGATTTTGTAAAACGTGATAAAGTTAAGTATATAGAAGAGTTTTTAGCTGTGGATTTTGCAAAACTAGAGAATTTAGATAGATATGTTTTATATCAAGAAAAAGAAAATGATGATGCTAAGACTACAGTTTTATATGTAAATATGGACTTTGATAAAGAAGATTATATAGATCCTTTAGTGATAGATGATTTTGATGATTATGTACTTGTTAATAAACATAGACAACTTAGTAGTAAGTATATTCCAGATGATTTAGTTAAGATAAAAGATGAATATGTTAAGACTGATGGCGAAATTGAAATAGAAAGAAATGTAGCGAAGGCTTTTTATGATATGGCAGAAGCAGCGAAAGATGATGGTATGGAACTTATGGTAAGTTCTGGGTATAGGAGTTATAAAGATCAAGAAGAGATTACTAATACTTATTTAGAACTTTATGGACAAAAATATGTTGATAATTATGTAGCGAAACCTGGTTTTTCAGAGCATCAGACAGCGATGAGTTTAGATGTTGCTAGTAAGAGTGTAGATACTTTTGTTAATAGTGATGAATATGTTTGGATGATGGATAATGCTTATAAGTATGGTTTTATATTAAGATATCCTAAGAGTAAAGAAGATATTACTGGTTATAAGTGTGAAGCTTGGCATTATAGGTATGTTGGTAAGAAAATTGCTAAATATATTAAGGAACATAATATTACTTATGATGAGTATTATGTAATGTTTTTAGATGATTAGTGATTGTCATTTAGAAAAATTATGTTAATATAAGATTATTAAAAATAATAGAGAATGGAATAGTATTATTCTATTCTTTTTAAAATTTATATTAGAAGTGGATGGTTAGGGTAGTAACTTTCAAACTATAGTTATAATAACTGTGTTAGTGTTTAATATATATTAGGGGCTACTAGTAAAATATAACTCTTTATTTTGTCTTTTATTTCTTTTATAATTGTGATAAAATTAAAGAGAATAAAAGGATTGGTGATATTTATGTATCCACTAGGTAAACAATTTGAAATAGATACTAGTAAATCTAAAAGCGATGATAAATGTACTTATAAAGGTAAACATTATCGTATTACTATGTTAAGTGAGAGACTAGTTAGACTTGAATATAGTCCTAGTGGTGTTTTTGTAGATGTTCCTAGTCAATTTGCTGTTAACAGGTATTTTAACTTTCCTGAATATCAGACTAAACAAGATGCTAAATTCTTAGAAATAACTACTAAATATTTTAAATTAACTTATGTTAAAGAAGCTCATTTTTTAGGTAGTAAAGTTGATCCTATGAAAAATTTAAAAATAACTCTATTTATGGGTGGTCGTGAAAATGATAGAGATTGGTATTATGGTCATCCTGAAGTACGTAATTTAGGTGGGAATATGATTAGTCTTGATGTTAATACTCCTAGAGCTTTAATGCGTGGTTTATATTCTTTAGAAGGTTTTGCCAGTATTGATGATAGTAATAGTCTTTTATTTAATCCTGATGGTACATTGTATGAAAGAGAAAAGGGTAGTTTAGATATATATGTATTTATGTATAAAGACGATTTCTCTTTGGCTTTAAAAGATTATTTTCGTCTTACTGGTAATCCAGAACTTATTCCTCGTTATGCTTTAGGTAATTGGTGGAGTCGTAATACTACTTATAATGAAAATGATGTTAAAGAATTGGTTTTGGACTTTGAAAGACGTAATGTTCCTTTAGCAGTGTTTCTTTTAGATAAAGATTGGCATTATAGGGATGTAGGTAATTTGAAAGGGTTACATACAGGTTTTACTTTTAATAAAGAGTTATTTCCTAATCCTTCAGAAGTTTCTAAATTTTTACATGAACATAATGTTAGATTTGGTCTTGATATTGATCCTAGTGAAGGGCTTTATCCTCATGAGACATATTATGCTAGGGCTTGTTCTTATTTAGGTATTAATGATAATAAAATAATTGTTTTTGATCCTTTAAATCCTAAATTACTTGATGTATATTTTAAACTCTTTTTACATCCTTTAGAATCTTTAGGAGTTGATTTTTTCTCTCATGATTATAAAGGGGATAATAATGCTTTTAAGTTACTTGCTTATAATCATTTTAACTATAAAGACATAGGACGTAATCCTGCTAAGAGGAGTATTATGTTAAGTCGTAATGGTATTTATGCTCCTCATAGATATCCTATTTTATATGCAGGAGAGACTGAAGTGTCATGGGAAGGACTTAAAGAAATATCTTCTAGTATGATGGCTGCTGCTAATATTGGTGTTTCTTTTTGGTCTTTTGATGTAGGAGGTAATCATGGTGGTATAGAGATAAGTGAACTTTATATTAGATATGTAGAGCTTGGTACTTTTAGTCCTATTCTTAGATTTCATGCAGCGAGGGGAAATTATTATAAAAGAGAGCCTTGGAGATGGGATATTAAAACAGAAACTATTGCAAATGATTATTTGCGGTTAAGACATAGATTGATTCCTTATCTATATACAGAGTGTTATAATTATTATAAGAATGCTAAAGTTTTAATAGAACCTTTTTATTATAAATACAAATGGGTAATAGATGATAATAATTATAAGTATCAATATTTTTTAGGAAGTGAACTTTTAGTTTGTCCAATACTTTCAAGAAAAGATAATGTTATGAATAGGACAATACATCGTTTTTATATACCTGAAGGAGTTTGGTATGACTTTAAAACTGGTAAGAAATTTCCTGGGGATAAGAAATATGTATCTTTCTATAAAGAAGAAGATTATCCTGTTTTTGCAAAAGCAGGTGCTGTTATACCTTTATCTAATAGAAGTGATGTTAATAACGTAGGACTTCCTTTAGATATGGAAATTCATATATTTCCTGGAATATCTAATACTTATACTCTTTATGAAGATGATGGGCTTACATCATTATATAAAGAGGGTTATTATTTAAAGACAGATATAGATTATAACTATTTAGAGAATAATTATACTGTTATTATAAGGTCAATTGAAGGTAAGAGTGGTATTGCTCCTATAAGACGTAATTATAAATTTAGATTTAGAAATACTAAGATGGCAGAGTCTGTTACTGCTCATTATAATGAACAAGAAATTAAAATAGAGTCTATGTATATAGAAGATAATGATTTTGTTGTTGAGGTTAATAATGTTAATACTATTGGACAGTTAACTATTAATTGTAAAGGTAAAGATATTGAAATTGATGCAGTTAGACTTATTAATGAAGATATAGATAGTATTTTAATGGATTTGCAGATTAGTACTTATTTGAAAGAGAAACTTGCTAATATTATATTTGGTTCTATGCCTATTAAGAAAAAAAGAATTGCTATTCGTAAACTTAGAAAAGATGGGCTATCTCGTGAATATATGAAATTATTCTTAAAACTTATGGAATATATAGAGACAGTATAAAGAGAATCTGGTATTCTCTTTTTTTCTGTGTTAAAATGTAATTAGACATGACGGAGGTGGTTTAGTTGAAAGCGATGGTTACAGGAGCTTCTAGTGGTATTGGACGTGATATTGCTCTTAATCTTGCAAAACTTCAATATGATTTAATACTTGTTGGAAGAGATAGGGAAGCCTTAGAGGGTGTTAAATCTACTATTAATGGTAAAGTTAAGGTTAAGATAGTTGTTGTTGATTTATCTAATTTACAGAAAGTTAAAGAGCTTTATGTTTTAACTCATAATGATGATATTGATATACTTGTTAATAATGCAGGATTTGGAGTATTTGGAGAATTTTGTAATATAGACCTTAATACTGAGCTTGATATGATAGATGTTAATATTAGAGCGCTTGATATGTTATGTAAGTTTTATTTAAAAGATATGATTAAAAAAGATAAGGGTATTATTCTTAATGTAGCGAGTAGTGCAGCTTTTATGGCGGGTCCTTTAATGAGTAGTTATTATGCATCTAAGAGTTATGTGTATCGTCTTAGTTTAGCGATTAATGAAGAGTTAAGAAGACGTAAAAGTCATGTTAAGATATCTGTTTTATGTCCTGGACCTGTTGATACTAATTTTAATAAAAGAGCGGGTGTAGAATTTAGGGTTAAAGCTTTATCTAGTAGTTATGTAGCAAGATATGCAGTAGAGAAGATGTTTAATGGTAAGTGTGTAATTATTCCAGGATTTAAGATGAAGTTTGTTAAGTTTATAACTAGATTCTTATCTGATAAATTTGTTACACGTATTAATTATAATATTCAAAAAAAGAAAGGAAAATGAAATGAGTAGCTTGGTTTCGGTTGATAATTTAATGATAGGGCCATTTACTAAGTTTAGTATGGATATTCCTTTAAATTCTTTAGTCTTTGTTACAGGCTCTAATAATAGTGGTAAGAGTTTATTACTTAAAGTATTTGCAGGACTTGTTAATGTAAAAAATAAAATTACTTATGATAGGAAAATTATTAAAAGTGATAACGATATTTCTTATATGGCAAGCTTAACTTTTAATTATGATACTGTTTTAAAAAATATTAGATATAGTGTAGAAAGATTAGGTTATAGTGATGAGAAGATTAACGTATTAGTTAGAGATATTGCTAAAGATTTAAAAATAACTAATATACTTAATAAAAATATTAAAGATTTAAATGAATATGAGAAACTTAGAGTTTGTTTGGCATCTAAAGTTATTAGTAATCCTAAATTATTATTATTAGATAATCCTT
Source organism: uncultured Bacilli bacterium (assembly GCA_944363755.1). GTDB lineage: Bacteria > Bacillota_I > Bacilli_A > RF39 > UBA660 > Onthousia. The sequence continues at coordinate 4,735 of CALVVC010000017.1, read as the reverse complement.
GTCTTTTTTTGTCTCCTTTGGAGACTAAAGAGTTTATGGGTTTTTTAGAACAGTTAAGAATAAGAGGAATGACTATTGTTGTTAGTAGTTCTTTATTAGAAGAAGTTATTTATACAATTAATAGTATTATTTATGTGCTTGATAAAGGTAAAATAGTTAGTAGTGGTGAGGTATTAGATGTATTAAGTAATGATAGCCTATTAAATAAAATTGGTTTAGAACTTCCTTTTATGGTGGATTTATCTGTTAAATTAGAGTATTATAATCTTGTCTTTAAGATTAATATGAGTCCTTTGGGGATGGTGGAGAGTTTATGGAAATAAAGTTTTCTCATGTTAATAGTAAGTATTTTAATGATCTTTCTTTTGTTATACCTAAGGGAAAGGTTACTGGTATATATGGTGATAATGGGGATAAATTACTTAGATTAATATCTTTAGATGATGATAGTAAAGGAATTATTTACTTTAATAAGATTAGAAAGTTAAGGCGTAATTATTATTTGTTTAGAAATACTATTGAACTTGTAGAGAAGAGATTTGTAAATATTTTTGATATAGATAATATTTATGAGTATTTTAGAGAATATATTAGATATAGAAAACTTGAAGTAGATGATATTGATAAAAAGATAAAGGATTCTTTAAAAATAGTTGGCCTTAAGGTAGATATTTTAGATAGACGTATATCTACTTTAACTTTTAGTGAGTTAAAACTACTTCAGTTTGCTTTAGCGTTTTTAACTAATCCTAAAGTTATATTATTTGATGAGCCTTTTAGAGGACTTGATTTGAATGTAAGAAAAAAATTTGTTAGAATTATTAATAGACTTAAAGATAAGTTTTCTAAGACTATTGTTATATATAGTAATAATCCTAATTACTTATATCAATATACTGATTATTTAATAGTACTTAGTAATAATAAAGTGTTAGTAGAAGGAAATACTAGTGATATTTTCTTTGATAGTAAATATAATATTAGAAGGCCAGATATAGTAGAATTTATACTATTAGTTAAAGATAAGAAGAATGTTAAATTACCTAGAAGAAAAAGTGTTATGGATCTTATTAAAGATATATATTGGAATGTGAAGTGAGATTATGAGATTTTTAATTAGATTTAGTTATGATGGGAGTAATTTTAAAGGATATCAGAAACAGGAAGGGTATAGGACAATACAAGAAGAGTTAGAGAATGCCCTTTATAAAATTAATAATAGTACTAAAGTAAATGTAGTTGCAGTATCTAGGACTGATAAAGGGGTACACGCATTAGATCAAGTTGCACATTTAGATTTAGATGTTTCTATAACTCCTTATAAATTAAAAAGAGCATTGAATAGTTATTTGAGTGATGAGATACATATAAACTCAGTTGTTGAAGTTTCTTGTGATTACTTTTCTAGATATCATGTTTTAAGTAAAGAATATCATTATTATATAAATATGGGAGAATATAATCCTTTAATGAGAAACTATGTTTATCAACATGGATATTTACTTAATGTTAGTAAAATGAGAAAAGCAATACAATATTTTGAAGGTGAACATGACTTTAGAGCATTTGTTACTGAGAATAATGTTAAAGAAAATTGTGTTAGAACTATATATCAAGCATCTATTATTAGAAAAAAAGATATTTTAGATATTAAGTTTGTAGGTAGTGGTTTTTTAAGATATCAGGTTAGAAATATGGTAGGTGCATTACTTAAAGTTGGAACAGGTAAAATAGAGCCTTATGAAGTTAAGATGATACTTGATAGTAAAGAAAGAGGTAAGAATGGGGCGACTGCGAAAGCCTGTGGACTTTATCTTGCTAAGACTACTTTGGAGGATGATATATGATAGGTGTTATTGATTCAGGAGTTGGTGGTGTTAGTGTTTTAAGAGAGATTATAAAACGGGGGATTAATGCTAAATTTATATATTATTCTGATTCAGTTAATAATCCATATGGAGATAAGAGTGATATTGAAGTTTATAGTATTGTTAAGAAAATAGTAGAGTATCTTTTAAATATGGGATGTATTACTATAGTTATTGCCTGTAATACTGCTTCTGCAATATGTGTTAAAAGATTAAGAATTGAATATCCTGATATTTTATTTATTGCAATAGAGCCTGCTTATAAAATGGTATATGATTATAATAGAGAAGGTAAGACTTTAGTTATGGCTACAGAAGGGACAATTAAGAGTGAGAAATTTTTAGCTTTATATAATAAATATAATAACCATAAAACAATTCTACTTCCTTGTAAGGGACTTGCTGAACTTATAGAAGAAGGTAATGAAGATAAGATAAATCAATATTTGGTTAATAAACTTAATAAATATAAAGATATAGATAATGTTGTTTTAGGATGTACACATTATCCTTTAATTAAAAATAACATTAAAAACATAATAGGAGAAGTTAAGTTTTTTGATGGTTCTTTAGGTGTTAGTTGGGAACTTATTAGACAATTAAAGAAAAGAGGAATTACTTTTGATAATAAAAGTTATAGTGTAGAGTTTATTGATTCTAGTGGTGATATTAGTAAAAAAATGAGATTTAGAAATTTACTTAATAATATTTTATAGAAATAAAGACTTTTTATCAGAAATTTGTTACAATTATAATAGAAACAGTATAAGGAGGCATGTTAGATGAATAAAAATAAAGAAAAAGATTTCTTTGATAGTCCTAGTATGATTACTTACATTTTGATTGGACTTTTAGTTGTGTTAATAATTTTATCACAATCTTTTGCTATTCAAAGTCATATGGCAGCAGGGGATATATTTAGATCAATTATTAATCATAATAGTATTTATTTAGTTAGTTTAATTTATTTTATTTTAATTAGAGTTAAGTTTGGTAAGAAGTATTTTGATTATTTAAATGTTGTTATGTTTGTATTTTATTTACTGACAACTTTTGCTAGTTTATTTACAATATTTCAATCTTTTGGATTTGATTCTATTTTGAACTTAGCTTTTAATGTGTTGATTACACTTTATTTTGGTTATTCTTTCTTTACTAGTACAGTTATTGGTAAAGATTTGAGATTATCTGATAGTCCTTTAGCAGAGATTAATAATGGGCAGTACTATTATTTATTAATTGGTATAATTGCTATTAGTTTGATTGTGTCTTTAGTATCAGTTAATAGTTTTGAAGATGTGGTTGTTTATTTATTAGAGGCATTATATCAGTTTATGTTTGTTAGATATATTTATTTATATAAAGAATATGTAGAAAGAAAAGAATATGAAACTCTTAATGTAAAAAAGAAAACTGTAGATGAAGTTAAAGTTTTAAAAAAACGTGGTAGACCTAAAAAGGAAAAGAGTGAGGAGGTTTAGGAATGAAAGATTTATTTGATGAAATAGATGAAGAAAGAGAAGAGTTGCCTAAGTTAAAGAAGATAAGTAATGAAGTACAGAAAAAAAGATATTATAATTTTTATCAACAACTTGCGGTTTGTTTATTTATATTTTTGTTTATAGTAGGAGTACTTGTTGGTAATTTATTTCCAGCTTGTAGTGAAACTTCAGAGTTATTTGCAACTTGTACTAAAACGGAATATAATTTATCTTTGACTTTATTGTTTTGGCTTGGTAGTTTCGTATTTTGTAGTATAATTTATGGACTTGGAGAAGTAATTAGATTACTTAATGTAATTGCTAATAATATTAATAGAAAGTAGGGTTTATTATGAGTGATAAAAGAATTGATAATTTTAGAGTTACTCCTGAGATGATAAGAGAAGCTAGAAAAAGGAAGAAGAGAAATTTATATATTAAAAGAATGCTAGTAAGAGGAAGTGTTACTGCGCTTACTGCTGGAGTAGTTGGTTTAGGTATTGTTGGATGTAAGAATTTTTTAGATAAATCTGATGAGAAAACAGTGGATGTTTCTACTACTGTTGAAGATTCATATACTATTGATACTAGTGTAGAAGATTTATCAACTCTTAATGTTGTTCTTGTTAATGATGGTATTAGTAGTGAACAAATGGAACAGGCAGAGAGTACTTTAGCGGCAACAGGTCTTGGTGTTGAAGTTAGAGATATAAATGAATTAAATAAAGATGGTACAGAGTGTTTTGTAGCATTAACTAATTATGAAGGTGATGATTATAAAGTAATTGGTAATTATAATAAAGGTAATAATCATGCTGATTTACTTGCTATTGGAATGAAAGAAGCTTTTAGTTGTAACCTTCAAAAAGGTGTTTATGATAAGGAAGTTGCTGAACCGGTTTTAATTCCTTCAAATATTGAAAAGGCAGTAGGAGATCAAATTATGCCTAATGTTACTATTGCTATACCAGAAAATAAATATTTATATGATTATAATAAAGATGCATATGAGGTAGGAGGTAAATCTTTTACTATTGATATTTTGACTGGATTAGCTAGATATAATGATTCATTAAAATATGTTGATATCCATAATAGTGAATTTTTACTAAGACCAAGTGAAGATACTGATTATCAACAAAGCGTTGATCCTAGTGTTCTTGAATTAAATGGAATAGATAGTAGTTATGAAATACAGAAAGATAGTATTTTGCTTAATAAGGGTCTTCCTAAGAGCTTTGATAAAGGTATAGCTATTAGGGTTGATTTAGATGCAGTTAAAGGTAATAGTTTAAATTAAAAAATCTACTTAGTGAAATGCACCCCTTAGGGTAGACATACAAAAAAAGTCTAATTTATGATAGAATACACCTCCGAAAGGAGGTG
>CALVVC010000016.1 GCA_944363755.1 uncultured Bacilli bacterium | reverse complement strand
AAATTTTATTTTTTTCAAATTTCCTCCTTCCTCCATCTTTTTTATACATCGCCTCTTCTAATTTTAATGTATCATAACAGATAATTTATGTCAATAGAAAAAGGCTCTAAAAGCCCTAATCATGATAACAACTACCACCAATAAACTCTCTAATAATAGAATCATCTGGAATACTCTCACTTGGTATAGGTAATATAAGTCTTAAGATATTAAGAAGTCTTTTCGCTTCTTCATAATAAATAGAATCTTCATCAACTGAATAAAGTAAAGGCTCTACATAAGTTTTCAATACCCCTAACTCATATATTAAAGCAGTGTTTATAGTAATATCCGCTTCATCTTGATAAGGGAATATATATTTTTCTTCACCACTTCTAACATTATTCCATACTGTTAATGTATCAACAACATTATATCCTCTTGTTCTATTATCTCTTATAATTCTTCTTAAAAGTCTATTATCTGTAGTAGGAAAACGATTATGAGAATCTATATTAAGTTCTGTTAAAGCAGATAAATATATTTTATATTTGTTTTTAGCAGGAATATCTTTTAATACTTTAGGATTTAGTGCATGTATTCCTTCTATTAATAAAACATCATCTTTATCAAGTCTTAATTCTTTAACAAACTCTTTAACCCCATCTTTAAAATTATAAATAGGAGCCATTACTTCTTTACCTTCTAATAATTCATTAACTTGTTTTGTAAGTAACTTGTTATCAACTGCTAGAAAACATTCATAATCTTTTTCTCCTTTTTCATTTAATGGAGTCTTATCTCTATCAACAAAATAATCATCCATACTAATCATTTTAGGATTAAGTCCAAAACTCTTTAAATACATACAAAGTTTAGTAGTAGTTGTAGTCTTCCCACTAGAAGAAGGTCCAGCAAGTAATATAATTTTCTTATCTTTTTTATTATCTACTATTTTTCTTGCCACAGAAAGTAATCTATTACTTTGAAGTGTTTCATCTATTCTAATTAAATCAGCTATCTTACCACGACTAACAACATCATTTAAGTCTGCAATAGTCTCTATTTTCATTAATTTAGTCCATTCTCTACATTCCTTAAAGACTTCAAACATATTAGCATGATGAACATAAGGTTTAATTTGATTATGAGAATACTCTGTAGGAAATTGTAATACAAAACCATTATCATCTACATAAGTTAATTTAAACTCTTTTAAACAAGATGTAGATGGAGGCATCTTACCATAAAAGTAATTATAGTAATTACCTAATCTATAAAGAGTAATAAATGTATTAGTATTATATTTCATAATCTTAGCTTTCGCTAAATCATTAATACTCTCAAAATAATGTATAGCAGATATCCTTTCTACACTTACTTTTGTAATAGCAAGATCCATCTCTATTAGTTTTAACATTTTTCTTGCTATCGTCTTTAATATTGTCTCTGTAAGAGGAAAACTTGTTTTAATATAGATTCCCTTATCTAATGAATGCATTACTTTAATATCTTTATCTAATCCAAATGTCTCTTTAACAGCAACTACAAGTAAAAAGGTTAAGCCTGCAATATGAGCTCTATTACCTATTTTAGAATTTAAATCATAAAAATTAATACCACTGCTTTCATTAACAACATAACTAAGCTCTTTATAAACATTATTAACACTAGCAAGAATAATAGGAAAACGATAATCTTTCTGATACTCTTTACTAAGTTGTAATAAAGTTATTCCAGAAGGAACTTTCTCTTCTTTGCCATTAATTGTTACTTTAACTTCTTCTATCATTCTAACACCCTCTTAATTCTATATATGATTATATCAAACTTAACATACAAAGTCTAATAATTTTGCCATATCTTGTAAGGTATAATTTATAATATATTTGGATATAGTAGAATTAGGTGAAGATTATGAATTTAATACCAATGATAGTTGATAAAGAAATAAATGGAGAAAGAAGTTATGACATTTTTTCTAAGTTACTAAAGAATAGAATAATAATTTTAAGTGGAACTATTAATGATGAATCTGCTAACACTATTGTAGCAGAACTCCTTTACTTAGATTCTCTTAATCACGAAGATATATCTCTTTATATTAATTCCCCTGGAGGATCAGTATCAGCAGGCTTTGCAATATATGATACTATGAATTTAATAAAAAGTGATGTTTCTACTATATGTATGGGATTATCTGCATCCATGGCTGCTTTTCTTTTATCTAGCGGAAAAAAAGGTAAAAGATATGCTCTACCTAATAGTGAAATAATGATACATCAACCTCTAGGTGGAGCGGAAGGTCAAGCGACAGAAATAAAGATAGCAGCAGAACATATTTTAAAAACGAAAAAAAAGCTAAACAAAATTCTAGCTTTAAATACTAATAAAAAATTAGAAAAAATAGAACAAGATACAGAAAGAGATTATTTCTTAGAAGCTAAGGAAGCTAAAGAGTATGGACTAATAGATAAGGTTCTTTAATCAACAAATACTTTATCCATTAGTTTTTTTATTTTTTTCTTTCTCTTTTTAGTTTTCTTTTTATTAACAAAAACTTCTTTAGTATCACTATCTAAAGTAAGTACATCTCCTTCTTTAACTGAAGGAAGTTTATCTATTCGATAAGTCATAACCCTACCTTTATCAAGTTCAACAACTACTAAATTATTCTCTATTCTATCAACAATTACTTCCATAGGTTTAACATATTCACTAAATATAAATGTCCCTCCTTTCTACATAATATCTCTTTCTAAAGACACTATAGCAGAAAAGAAAAAGCTTGCAAAATTACGGATTTTCTAAATTCAAACAAATTTTACTAGCAAATTTCAAAATTTTCTAGAAAAAAATACAATTTCTAGGTCTAAATTTACCTAAATATTTAAAATTCAAACTTTTTTATTTTTTAACTCATAAAGTCCGATTATATTCAAGTATCACTGTTTCCTACGTACAATAAAACTGGTGATAGAAGTGGTAGAAATTGGAAACAGAATGGCAATACTACGCCATAATAATAGTTTATTACAAAAGGACATTGCAAAAATTTTAAATGTAAAAGAAAACACTTATTCTAAATGGGAAAAATGTTCTAATGATATACCTTTAGAAAAGATTAATATACTAGCTAATTATTATGATGTTAACTTAGATTATTTATTGGGTATATCTAACAAGATAGAGCATAGTGAAAGGTTAAAGATTGATTATAAAAAGATATGTGAAAGGCTATTAGAGCTACGAAAAGAAAATCACTTAACGCAAGCCAAACTAAGTGATAAAATAGGTTTCTTTCAAACAACCTATTCTAGTTTTGAAACCGGTGTTAGACGCCCTACTACACACAAATTACTATATATAGTAAACTTTTATAATGCTTCAATGGACTACGTTGTTGGTAGAACTGATATAAATAAAATATATAAAAGTATTTATCTTAATTAATTTTTCAAACATCCAATAGGAATAACATAAACATCATCATAAATGATGCTTTTTCAATATTTTTCGGTAATTTGTAGATTTTTTATTCGGTAATTTGTAAGTTTTCTATTCGGCAATTTGTAGTCTAGAAAGCTATCATTTAATTATTTAAAAATTTAAGTGCCAATTCTTTAATCTTCCTAAATCTATGATTAAGTCCTGACTTAGTAATTTTCTTACCTGTCTCTAAACTAATAATCTCACTTAATTCTTTTAATGAAGCTTCTTGATATTTCTTACGATATTCTAAAGCTTCTTTAGTTTTATCATCGAGTAACTCCACTGCAAAATTTTCTTCAAGAATTTTAATAAAATTTAACTGTTCCATCGCTGTTTGTAAAACTCTATCCATATTAGCTTGTTCACAGTTATTAAGACGATTAGTTTTATTTTTAGCATCTCTATATACTCTAATCTCTTCATAGTATAGCACTGCTTTGCTACAACCAATTATCTTTAAAAAATCACTTATCTTATCAGCTTCTTTAATATATAGCATAAAACCTTTATCACGACTAAGTAACTTAGCATTTAACGAATAAGAATTAAGTAATTTCTGAATAAAAACAACTTCTTCTGAATTATTAATTAAAAACTCTAAATGATATCTACTAGTCTTAGGATCATTAATACTCCCACTACTAAGAAAAACACCTCTTAAATAACCCCTTATATCATCATCTAACTCTACCAAGTAACTAGGAACAACCACATCTTCAATACAAAAAGTATTTTTAATAAAAGTATCACCTTTAGTAACAACTAAAGCCTTAAGCTTATTTTTACTAAAATTATTATTATCTAACATTTCTTCTTTATAAGATATATCTTCATAACTATTAAATAAATCTTTTAAATAATTTATAACTGCATCATTTTCACTACTAACAACAATTTTATCATTAATAATTTGATAATTATTACGAAAAAAACCTGAAATCAAAGCTATTTTAGCAGTTTCAGTTATTTTTAATGTAGTTATTTCATTTTTAACAGTTCCTGTAAAAGACATAAGGACACCCCCTATTTCATCAAATAAGAAAATATTAAAGCACTAAGTTTCCTACTATGATGTTTAAGAGTCCCATCAGCAATAGTAAGTAAATCTGCTTCAATAAATTCTGCATCTAAAGTAGATAAAACAGGATAATCTATTTTAACTGGATCTTTTCTTTCTTCAGTAGCATACCTTAAAGCCATCTCTTCACTTATTTTAGAGTTTGATGCAATAACAGCATCAAGCTTATGTTTACCTAAATAACTATTAATAAGTTTAGCATGGTCACTTACAGTAAAGTCATCTGTCTCTCCAGGTTGTGTTACGATATTACATAAATACATAATAGGAGCTTTCGTGTTATCAAGACACTCTATAACTTCTGTAGAAATAAGATGAGGAAATATACTAGTATAAAGACTACCCATACTAAAGATGATTAAGTCTGCTTCTCTAATAGCAGTTTTAACTTCTTCTAACACTTTAGGTTGTTCTTTATAAAAAAGTCTTTTTACTTTCTTCTCACTCTTAGTAATAGAAGCTTCTCCCTCTACAATACTACCATCCATCATTTCTGCCATAAGTGTTACATTAGCATCCTCTGTTAATGGTAATACTTTATTTTTAATATCTAAAAGAGTACAAAGTTCATTAATAGATTCTTTTAAACTCCCTGTAATATTTAAAAGAGAAATAAGTATTAAGTTACCTAATGCATGTCCATCTAAATCACTTGTTGTATCAAAACGATATTCTAACATTTTCTTAATATTATCACTAGTAGAAGATAAACTACTAAGTACTTTTCTAACATCACCAACAGCAGGAGCATGAAACTCCTCTCTTAATTTACCAGTACTTCTTCCACTATCAGATACTGTAATAACAGCAGTTATATCAAGAGGAAAATCTTTAAGTCCTTTAAGCAAATAAGAAAGCCCTGTTCCTCCTCCAAAAACAACTATTTTTTTATTATTCACACTACTCATCTCCTTGAAATCTCTAAAGCAACACGCGCTGCTTCACCCATTGCAATTACTATTTGATAATCAAACTTATTTAAAGCATCACCTACAGCATAAACTCCATCAATAGATGTCATTAAATTATTATCTGTTTTAACATAACCCCTATCATCTAAAACACCTAAAGACTCTAAAAAGTTGGCATTAGGAATTTGTCCTATATATATGAATACCCCATCAGTAATTATATCATTACCTTCTTTTGTCTTAATAATAATTTTATCATCTTTAGAAAAACTTTCAACTTCTCCTCTTACAAAAGAAATATTATCTATTTTCTTAATCATCTCTTGTAAATAAGCTTTCGCTCTAAAACTATTACGATATAAAACAGTAACAGAAGATGCTAACTTACTCAAGTATATTGCCCCTTCAAAGGCTGCATCAGAAGCTCCAACAACTACTACATCTTTATTTTTATATAAAGCCCCATCACAAACAGCGCAATAACTTATTCCTTTAGTTCTAAGCTCTTCTTCACCTTTAACTCCAAGTAGTTTAGGTCTACGTCCTGTAGCAATTATTACATAATCACAAATATACTCACCCTTACTAGTAATAACCTTTTTCTCTTTATCTATCTTAATCTCAGTAACTTCTTCATATTTAACAGGAACTCCTAAATCAGTAATCTGTTTTAACATTTTTAAAGCTAAATCACTTCCACTAATTGATTCATATGATGGAAAATTCATAATATTACCATTATCAACTACTTGTCCACCTGGCATTGCTTTCTCTAAAATAATACAATCAATACCTGCTCTATTTAAGTATAAAGCAGAAGTCATTCCAGCAACACCACAACCTATTATTACTACTTTATATTTATTATTCATAAAGCACATCCTCTCTATACAACTTCTTATTTCTTCTAAAAAATACAAAGTAAACTCCAACTATAAACAAGACTACTGATACAAGTTGAGCCACTCTAATAGGACCAAACATCAAACTATCAAGTCTCATTCCTTCTATAATAAATCTAATAAATGAATACCACATCATATAAAATCCTAACAATTGTCCAGTCTTTAAGTTTTTATAAAACTTTCTTATTACTAAAAGGATTATAAAACCAAACAAATTCCAACATGACTCAAAGAAAAATGTTGGCATATAATAGTCCCCATTAATATACATTCCTCTAATAATAAACTCTGGTATATATAAACTCTTTAAATAGCTATAAGATGTAACATATCCATATGCTTCACTATTAAAGAAATTACCCCATCTACCTATTACTTGTCCTATAATAAGACCTACTACTAATATATCTAAAAGTTTTACAAGATTTAATTTATGTTTCCTACTATAATACCAAAGATATAAAACTCCTCCAAGTATCCCACCATGTATTGCAAGACCTCCATGCCATATATAAAATATCTCTATAGGATTAGATAAATAATATGATAAATTAAACAACACATAATAAGCCCTTGCCCCTATAAAGGCAAAGATAATAGTATAGAAAAATACGTCAAACAACTTTTCTTTATTAACTTTTTCTCTTCTAAGCTCTAAATAAACAAATATTCCTCCGACTATAACTCCTAAAAGAATAAAGATAGAGTAATAATATATTTTTATAAACCCTAAGTCTAAAAGCACTCTATCCATGATATTTAACCTTTCTAATAATTGGTTTAATAACAAATTCTTCTATTAAAACATTCGCAAGAGATATTAATATTGATATAGCAAGAGCAACCCAAAAATCAAGTAAATTAAAATATTTACCTAAAATCCAATCAGTAAGTTTTAAAATAAATAAATTAATAAATGGATAAAAAAGTCCAAAAGTTAAAGCCGTTACTGGTATAGTAAATCTAACTAGTAAAGGTTTTATAGTCTTATTTAAAATATATATTATAAAAGATGCAAGTATTGAAAAAAGAACAGGATGCGATGAATCTATATAAAAAGTCTTAAAAAAACAAGAAACTAAAAAGAAGACTAAAGAGTAACTTGCAAAATACAAAAGCCATTCTAAGAATCTATTTAATCTGATTTTCTCTTTTGTTTTTACAATTATCTTCATAACGTCCTCCTATAACATTTTCTTTAAAAACTGTCCTGTATAAGATTCCTTAACTTTACTAATTTCTTCTGGAGTTCCAGTAGCAACTACCATACCACCACCATCTCCTCCTTCAGGACCTAAATCAATAATATAATCAGCACATTTAATCACATCTAAGTTATGCTCTATAACTACAACTGTATCTTTATTATCGACTATTTTTTGTAAAATTGCAAGTAACTTCTTAATATCTGCTGAATGCAAACCAGTTGTTGGCTCATCTAAAACATATAAAGTTTTACCAGTAGGTTTTTTCTGTAACTCTTTAGCAAGTTTAACTCGCTCAGCTTCACCACCGCTTAGTGTTGGTGCACTTTGTCCAAGTTTAATGTATCCTAATCCTACATCTTCAAGTACTTGAAGTTTATTTTTAATTTTTGGAACATTGCTAAAGAATTCTAAAGCTTCACTAACTCGCATATTTAAAACATCTGCAATATTCTTCTCTTTATAATAAATGTTTAACGTCTCTTTATTATACCTTGTACCATGACAAACTTCACAGTCTACATAAACATCAGGTAAGAAATGCATCTCTATTTTCTTAACACCATCACCATGACACGCTTCACATCTACCTCCTTTTACATTAAAGGAAAATCTATTTTTAAGAAAACCATACATCTTTGCTTCTTTAGTATTAGTAAATAACTCTCTAATATCATCAAATACTCCTGTATAAGTAGCAGGATTACTTCTTGGAGTTCTTCCAATAGGTGATTGTGATATATCTACAAGTTTATCTATATTATCAAGACCAACTATTTTATCATGCTTACCTGGTTTAACTTTAGACTTATATAAAGTATTAGATGTAGCCTTAACAAGTATCTCATTAATTAAACTACTCTTACCACTACCACTAACACCAGTTATTAGGGTAAAAGTTCCAAGAGGTATTTTAACATCTATATTTTTTAAGTTATTCTCTTTAGCGCCCTTAATAGTTATAAACTTACCAGTACCTTTTCTTCTTGTTTCAGGAACAGGAATACATTCTTTACCACTTAAGTAACGTCCTGTAATACTTTCATCACACTTCATTACTTCTTCTGGTGTTCCTGCTGAGACAATCTTTCCACCTCTATCTCCAGCAAGAGGACCTACATCAACAAGATAATCAGCAGCAAGCATTGTATCAGTATCATGTTCTACAACTATTAAAGTATTACCTAAATCTCTCATCTCTAACATAGATTTAATAAGTCTATCATTATCTCTTTGATGAAGACCAATACTAGGCTCATCAAGAACATAAAGTACCCCTGTTAAACGAGAGCCAATCTGCGTAGCAAGTCTAATACGTTGGGCTTCCCCACCACTAAGTGTTCCTGCACTTCTTGCAAGAGTTAAATATTCAAGTCCTACATTTTTTAAGAAAGATAGACGTGATTTTATTTCTTTCAATATAAGATCTGCTATAGCCATTTTCTCTTCACTAAGTTTTAAGTTATCAAAGAAAGTAATAAGTTCTTTTATACTCATACAAGTTACTTCATAAATATTTTTATTACCTATTTTAACAGAAAGTACATCATCACTAAGTCTAGCACCATGACAAACTTCACAAGTAGTCTCTATCATAAACTTCTCTAACCATTCTCTAATCCAACCACTAGATGTTTCCATATAACGTCTCTCTAAGTTATTGATAACCCCTTCATAATAATCTGTTTGATTAGTAACATTACCACTACGAGATTTATAGTTAAAATGAATTAAATCATCACTCCCATAAAGTATTAAGTCTTTCTCCCTATCAGTTAACTTTTTAAAAGGTTTACTAGTACTAATTTTATAATGTTTACACATACATTCAAGTCTTTTATAGTAAATATTATCAGTATCATCACCAAGTGTAACAATCGCCCCATCTTTTAAAGATTTATTTTTATCTGGAATAACTAAATCAGGGTCTATTTTTAATTTTATACCAAGTCCTTTACACTCAGGACACGCTCCATAAGGTGCATTAAAACTAAATAGACGAGGTTCAAGTTCAGGTAGAGAAAAATCACAATAAGGACACGCAAAATCTTCTGAGTAAACTACTTCTTTATCCCCTAGAAAATCTACTACTACTTTACCTTTACTAAGTTTAGTAGCAACCTCAAGTGATTCAAATAATCTACTTCTAATACCATCTTTCAAAACTATTCTATCAACAATTACTTCTATATTAGACTTCTTATTTTTATCTAAGTTAATCTCCTCAGTTAAATCATGCATCTCTTTATTTATTCTAACTCTAACAAATCCCTGCTTCCTTAAATTATCAAGTAAATCTTTATGAGTACCTTTCTCTCCATAAACAACAGGAGCCATAATAACAAGCCTTGTACCTTCTTCATGTTCTAATATTTTATTAGTCATCTCCTCAATACTTTGACTAGTAATAGGAATATTATGATTAGGACAATATGGTACCCCTACTCTTGCAAATAAAAGACGTAAATAATCATATATTTCAGTAACCGTACCAACTGTACTACGAGGATTCTTACTAGTAGTCTTCTGATCTATACTAATAGCAGGACTAAGTCCTTCTATAGAATCAACATCAGGCTTCTCAGTACCACCTAAAAACTGTCTCGCATAAGCAGATAAACTCTCTACATATCTTCTTTGTCCTTCAGCATATATCGTATCAAAAGCAAGAGAACTTTTACCACTACCACTAACACCAGTCATTACAATTAATTTATTCTTAGGTAATTCTATCGAAACATTCTTTAAATTATTTTCTCTAGCACCTTTTACTATTATTTTATCCACAATACCACTTCCTTAAAACGCTTATTATTATAATACAAAATAATATTTTTTTCTACTACCAAAATATACCATAAGTATACTAATTAGTCAAACAAATTTTCTATAATAAAAAGATGATAAAAGTATAGACTAATTAAATCTATACCTTTATCTTTGTCCTAATAAAAATGCTATTATAGGAATAAGAAGACTACTAGCAATTACCATAAATGCTAACACATAATTAGTAACAAAAGCTGCTATATTATCTTTATTATCTTGATTAGGTAACTTCATAGGAACAATTTTTTCATCATCATTACCATAATGACCAGTACTCTTAACATAACTTCTTCCTTTATTTACACCACCATCTTCTTCTAAAGCTTTATTTAGTTTACTAACTTCTTGTTTATTTTTAATTTCTATATAATCACACAAATAACTATGTCCTCCATTAACTACTATCATTTGATAATAATTAACTAAAGCTTCAGGTATAAATATTTTAAACTGTGAATAATTTTCTTTTAAAAAATCAGGCTTTAAATAGTCCAAAGTCTCAGATAAAAGACCAATCTCTAAAAAAGCTAAGTTATATATATTACTATTAATTTTATTAGTAATATCATCATCCATTACATCTAAACTCTTAAAATTAACAAAATCTCTATTATCACTAGTAACACCTACTACTATATTTTTTGGATTAAAATTAATAACATAATACCCCTTACCATGAATATATTTCATTGTTGAATCCATTACATAAAAAAGACGGGTATACTCATCATTATTATGATAACTTTTAGTATATTCATCAAGTGTTTCTTCAAAAGGCATCCTAATCATATCTCCCATAAGTATCACTACTCTCTATTCTTTATACTACTATTTTATAGCATTTTCCTCTTAATTACAAGAGTTGTTTATATTCTAAAATCTTCTCCTTCGCTCTTGTTGTCTTAACAGAATCTAACCAATAATCTAAAGGAGTCCCACCTAATATAAAAGATACTCTATCATTATTTTTAAGCTCATAATCAAGTGGTACTTCTATTCCATTAACAACTACTCTACTTAAATTATAACCAATATTTTCATCTTCTATAAATGCTAAATCTATAGGAGTAGACCCTAAAGGTAATTCTATAGTTTTATTATTTTTATTCTTAACATAAACCTTCTCATTAGCAAACAACTCTTTTTTAACTTTCTCTACATATAAATCATTTCTTTCAAAATATTCACTAAGAAAATTAAGATCTTTACAAAACTGTAACTTCTCTCTTATCTCATCTTGCACTTCGCTAAATGGTCTATTCTTAGAATATATATAATAAGGAAGCCCATAACTATCCATCATATCCATCTCTTTAGTTCTAATCTGTGCTTGTACTAAACAATCATTAACGCAAAATACAGTATGTAATGACTTATAGAAATTAGTTTTAGATACAGCGATAAAATCTTTAATTCTAGAAGTATCAACAAGATATTCATTATTAATAACACCTAAAGCTTTATAACAATCTAAATAATCATCTGTTATTATTTTAATAGCAAATAAATCATGTATAGAATTTATTGATACAAAATCATTATCAATCATATTAAAATGATTTTGTCTTTTATTTAATTTAAGTAACTTTTTATAAGTACTATAAACTTCTTTTATTCTTAACTTAATAACACAGTCAATTCCATTAGATTTTAATACTTTTTCTGTATTATAAACAACATAATCTAAAGTTTTTTTATTTTCATTAAAATAATCATTTATTTTTCTATAAGTATCTTCATACTCTAAAGGATTTAAGACTTTAAAAGACAAATCTTCTAATCGTTTCTTAATTTCATATATACCAATTCTATATGCTAAAGGAACATACAAATCTATTGTCTCAAGAGCATTTTCTTTTTGTTTAAATAGACTCTTAAAACCAATTGTCTCCATATTATGTAATCTATCAGCACATTTAATAGAAACATCTCTAATATCATCATTAACCGCTCTTAATATCTTAGCCGTATTCGCTTCTACTTTTTCACTCTTACTAGAAAAATTAAGCCCTTTTAATTTACTAACACCATCAACAAGTCTTGCCACACTACTACCAAATATAGACTCTATCTCACTTAAAGTAATATCAGTATCTTCAACAGTATCATGTAAAAGACCTGCCACAATTGTTTCAGTATCATTATAAGTCGAGGCAAGAATATAAGAAACATTCAAAGGATGAGTTATATAAGCATCCCCACTTTGCCTAAACTGTCCTTCATGAAGTTTTTCCGCCAAAAGATATGCTTTTTTAATAACTTCTTCTCCCCCTATTTTATTTTCTTTAACTTTAGCAAGTACATCATCAATAGTTATCAAAATACCACTCCTCTCCAAATTATACAAAAAAATGACTTACTAAAAAAGCCATCTTATATATAACAATTAAATATATCTAAAAAATCTCTCATAACATCACTACCTCTTATCAAAGATTAGAAAGATAATATCAAAAGAAAGAATAGTTTGTCAACAACTAAATTTAAGTTTTTCTCTCATCTTTTTAATAACTCTACTTATATGAGAAGAACTAACATCTAAAAGATTAGATATCTCTGAATATTTAAAATTATTTATTCTCAAAACAATAATAGCATAATCAAGTTGACTTAAATTATCTAAATAATCTTCTAGTTTTATATATATATCTAAATTATCAATATCATCATATGGATCTACCGCTCTTATGTCTCTAACCTCAAAGTCTAACTCTTTATATTTTAAAAGAGGTCTATTCTTTAATTTAAGTATATTTCTATATAAGAGATTAAATGAAGAAGATAAACACACTAATAAAAAGGAATAAAACAAACTTCCTTTATTAGAATCGTAATTTCTAAGAGCATTATTAAAAGCAATGATACCTTCTTCATAAAAGTCATCTAAACTAAAACCTGTACACTTATTATCTTTTAAATAGGTATAATACTCTAAAGCTTTATTATAGATAATAGGTTTATACTTATTAAGCATAATATCATAAGCTATTTCATCATTATCATAAATTAAGTCTAATAGTTCATAATCATTATATTTCATAACTCCTACTTTCTATTTCGGACTACCTCATACATCAGTATACCTGCTGCCACAGAAGCATTTAAACTATCTATTTTAGGACTAATAGGAATAGTAATCAAAAAGTCACAAGATTCTTTAACTAACCTACTAATACCTTTCTCTTCGTTACCAATAATAAGACAAACTTTTCCATTGTAATCTACACTAGAATAATCTTCTCCATTCATAACTGTACCATATATCCAGAAACCATTATCTTTAAGTGTTTTTATAGTATTATTAATATTAGTAACTAAGACTATATCAATATCAAACACTGCACCTACACTAGTTTTAACAACAGTAGAGTTTACAAGTACTTGTCTATCATTAGGAATAATAATAGCATTAAAGCCACTTGCAACTGCTGTTCTAATAATAGCCCCAAAGTTATGAGGATCAAGAATATGGTCCAAAATAAGGATTTTATCATATTCTTTTTCTAGTATTTTACTAAAAGGAGTATACTGATAGTCCTCCATATCGATGATTATACCTTGATGATTATCTTCGGTCAAATTATCAATTTCCGTTTTTTGAGCTATTTTTATCTTAGATTTTGGAAATTCCCCTAAGGAATTTTTAATTTTCAAGTAATATTTCTCTTCAATTTTCAATTTTCTAACTTTTTTTAAAAGTTTTTCATCCTTAAATATTCTCATCATCACATTTCTTCCATATACTAACATAATTCCTCCACTATATAATTCATAACTTCATCGATTCTAGTTTTTCTACCTTCAAGTTTTAAATAACCAATTAAAGCTTCAAGAGCCGTTGCCTTCTTATATTCTATTATACTAGATCCCCTAGGATTAGGATGACTCTTAGCATTTCTAGCCCTTTTAACTACAGAAATTTCTTCTTCACTAAGAAAATCACTATCTAACATCTTATCTAAAAAATAAGCTTGTCTTCTTGCACTAACATAACTAATAGATTCTTTTTGTAAATCATTTACTTTACCTATTTTTTTCT